>JAHZHY010000168.1:4055-5912 GCA_019420045.1 Clostridiales bacterium | reverse complement strand
AATGTTCAGAAGCTCGGCCATCTTGGCGATTTCTTCGGTGCTCAGACCCATGAAATACCGCAAAGGCTGGGCCACCACATAATAAAGACCCATCATGATGGGCAGCGTCAACAGCATGGGCAGACAGCCGGACAGGGGGCTAACCCCTTCCTCATCATAGAGCTTCTGCACTTCCTGAGCGTATTTTTCCCGATTGTTGGCGTACTTCTTTTGCAGTTCCAGCATCTTGGGCTGGATGCGCTGCACATCCATCATACCCTTTTTCTGTTTCCAGTTAAAGGGGAGCAGGATGATCTGGGTCAAAAGGGTGAAGAGGATAATAGAAAGGCCATAGCTGCCCACCCCTTCATAGATAAAGCGCATAACGTATCCGAAAGGGACCGCTATAAAATCAAGCATAGATCTTCTCCTTCTGCCAAATTGCAGAATCCTGTCAAAGGCCCATCCCCGGCAGAGAGACGGGCATTCTTTTATTACGGCACCGGATCATATCCGCCCCTGCAAAACGGGTTGCAGCGCAATATGCGCCACAGAGCCAGGGCGCCGCCCTTCAAAAGGCCGTATTTCTCAATCGCCTCCAAGGCGTATTGAGAGCAGGTGGGAATAAAGCGGCAGGTGGGGGCCCGTTTCAGCCCGGATAGCCGCCTTCTGTAAAACCGTATGAGCGCAAGTACCAGATTTTTCATTTCACTTTTTCAAAAGGCCCAGTTTGGAAAACAGCTCCATCATGTCCCGCTGCAAAGCAGTAAAAGAACATTTCATACACCGGGACCTGGCCACGATGACGATATCATAGCCCGGGGCAAACTGGCTCTCCTGAAGGCGATAGGCCTCCCGAATCCGGCGGCGCATCCGATTGCGCTGCACCGCGCCCCCCAGCTTGACGCTGCAGGTGATCCCCATGCGGCTGATGGTTTTGAGCCGGTTCTTTCTGGCATAGACCACCAGACTGGGGGCCGCCGCCGATTTCCCCCTGGCATAGAGGGCGCGGAACCGGTTATTTTCACAAAGGGACTGGGTATGCTGCATAATGAAAAGCCTCGGTATTAAAATTTAAGACCGCATGGCGCGGTCTTAGTTTTTAGTGAGAAAGCCGTACTCTGCCCTTGGCCCGTCTTCTGGCCAGAACCTTTCTGCCGTTTCTGGTCTTCATTCTCTTCATAAAGCCATGTTCCTTGCTGCGCTGGCGCTTCTTCGGCTGGTATGTTCTCAGCATTTGGCTCACCTCCCCAATGATTTTAGGTAAGACACCGGCATAAGCCTGATGTTCTCAGACGCATGCCGCTGCCTACGACAACTGCGCACTTTGTATTATAATGTGCCGGGAGCCTTTCTGTCAACCTCAAAAAGCCATCCTTTGCCTAATATTCTGGCTTTTTGGAAAGAAATTATCCCCTTGTTTTGTATTTTTTGTTATATTTACATTTGATATAACTTTTTGTATTTTTCCGCCAGTTTCCCCAACAGGTTGTGGATAAACCTGTGGATTCTGTGCATAACTTGGGGACAACCTGTGACTTTCTTGTGGAAAGGTCTGTTTCCCATCAGGGAAACAGCCAATAGACCACCCGGGGAGACAGCTCCAGCCCCAGACGATTTTGCAAAGAAAGAGAGGCTTTGTTGTCCGGCCGGATCTGGCAATAGGGGATTCTCCCTCTCTCCAGCAGCCAGCCGATCACATGGCGCTCCAAGGCATATCCAATACCCTGACGGCGGAAATCGGGCATCACTTCCAGAATGCCATAGGTGCCCTCTTCGTGGCAGCCGATGAACCCGGCCAGCTTTTCCTCTTTGAAAGCGCCAAAGATCTCTCCCCGGGCCAGGGTGCGGGCCAGCATGGCCCGTTCGCTATCGGCG
>JAHZHY010000168.1:0-4045 GCA_019420045.1 Clostridiales bacterium | reverse complement strand
TGATCCAGCCAGGAAGGGTCCAGAGTGCGGATCACAGGCTCCTCTCCCCTTTGAGGCGGCGGAGCCGAATGGGAATAAACACCGTGGTAAAAATCCATCCGATTGAGACCCAGGCGGCTCACCGCTTGGGGGACATATTCCTCCTGATGGCATACCAGCGTCCGGCCAGGGCGGCACAGCGCCACCGCTTCCTCCAAAAAGGAGGGGTCCTTTGCCGTGAGATGGTATTGGTTGCAGCCGGTGTTATACAGCAGCACACCCCGCTCATCCCACTTTTCCACCTGGGCAAAACCCCGACGAATGCAGTCGATCATGTCGATATGGCACAGCCGGTCCTGTTCCAGTGCTTCTTCCAGCTTGTTCAGATCCATATTATCCCCACTTCCTCTGGAAAGGGCGGCCTGAGCCGCCCTTTTTGCCATGACTTTACCGTTTGCTGCCCATCTTGCCGCCTTTGGAACCGCCCAAGGCGTTGTTGGACAAAATATTGGTGTCAAAAGTCACCGTCAGTGCATCCTTTTCCCGCTTCCGTTTGATGGCCAGCCAGATCATTTTGTCCAGCAGCTCATCAAAGGCAATGCCGCTCTCCTGCCACAGATAGAAGGCCAGGGAGCCGGGAATGGTGTTGATCTCATTGATAAAGACCTCACCGGTCTCGTTATTCATCATAAAATCGATGCGGGCCACACCGTTGCCGTTGATAGCCCGGAAAGCCTCGGCAGCCAGGTTCTGGATCTTCTCGGTCAGATCCTCCGGCAGATCGGCAGGGATCTTCCGGCTCAGGCTCTCCATTCCCTTGGAAGAACCCTTGGCACCGCTTTCGTATTTATCCCCAAAGGTGAGGATGTCGGTGGCATTGAGCGGCTCTTCGCACACCGAGCTCTGGCACTCGTCCAGATCGCCCAGCACCGAGCAGTTGATCTCCCGCAGGTTGACAACGCAGGTCTCCACAATCACCCGATCGGCATATTCCATGGCGGTCTCCACCGCCTCCTCCAGCTGCTGCCGGTCTCTGGCCTTGCTGATGCCGATGCTGCTGCCCAGGTTCACCGGCTTAACGACTACCGGGTAGCCGCCGCAGGCGGCCTCCACTCGCTGAACCTCCGCCTCGGTGTCGTGGAACCACTTTTTCTTGTGGGTCAGAATCCCCTCCACCACCGGCAGACCGGCGCTTTTGAACAGGGATTTCATGGCCCATTTGTCCATACCCACTGCCGAAGCACACACATCGCACCCGGCATAGGGAATGTTCAAATATTCAAAAAAGCCCTGCAAAGCGCCATCTTCCACATTGGTGCCGTGGGTCACAGGCAGGATCACATCGATCTCTCCCACGGTGCTGTTTCCCAGCTTCTTGGGGGGATAGCACTGAAGGGTGGCGGTGTTTTCTCCGCCCACCAGCACCACCCGGGTGGCCTGCTTCAAAGCCGCCGGGATGTCCTTATAGGTGTCGATCTGGCCCATATGAGGACCGGTATAGAATTTGTTGTCCTTTGTGATATAAATGGGCACTGCTTCATATTTTTCCTGATCCAAAGCGGCAATGGCCTGCATGGCCGAGATCACCGAGACCTCGTGCTCCACGCTTTTGCCGCCAAAAAAGACGCCCACGCGAATCTTCATACCCAATCCTCTCCGTTTCCATCGCAAACAAATAGTTCACAATTTGTTTTAAAAATATTTTTTATTGCAAAAAGTTTTCATTTTTCTCAATTGTCGCCTTAGAGATCATACCACAAATCTCTCCGGAAAAAAAGGGCACAGCTTAATAGTTGTCCGGCAGGTCGTTTTCCAACAGCACAAACCGGGATTCACCGGGCTGGCCGCAGCTTTGTGCAAAAGCCAGAGCCTGCTGCAAAGTATCGGCCACCAGCATCTTTTCCTCAGGGAACTCTGCTGCCAGCAGACCCTGACGGATGGGCTCGGCCTGACGGGGATTGACCAAAGCCACATAATCGCAGCAAGCCGCCGCCTGTTTGCCAAACTGGAAGTTAAGGTCGAATTCACGCTCTCCCAGCTCCACCATTCCTGGGGTGACCAGAATCCGCAGTCCCTGGCACATGGACAAAGTGCGCAGCGCAGCCTGGGCTCCCTTGGGGTTGGAGTTATAGGCATCGTCGATGACGGTATAGTTGCTCCCACCCCGGATCAGCTGCATCCGATGGGGCACCGGTTCCAGACGGCGCACCGCCGGCTGGAGTTCCTCCAGGGAAATACCCAGCTTATGACACACAGCAATGGCGGCAGTGATATTCTGCACATTGTGCTCACCCAGCAGCCGGGTCTTATAGCGGAAACTCTCTCCGCCGGGGGCGGAGACGGTAAACTCGGTACCACTCTGGGTGACAGTGATATCGCTGGCTTTGTAGTCCCTCTCCCCTTCCAGGCCGTAGCGGACCACATTGCTTCCCACTTTCCGGGTGGCGATATATTCGTTGTCCTCATTCAAAAAGCACAGTCCATCGGCCGGAATGGCATCATACAGCTCAAACTTGGTGTCAATGATGGTGTCCACTGTGCCGAAGCTCTCCAGATGCTGCTCCCCGATGGCAGTGATGATGCCATAGCGGGGATGGACCAGGTCACAGATCTCCTTGATATCTCCCTTGTGCCGGGCGCCCATCTCACAGAGGAAGATCTGATGGGTGGGCGAAAGCATCTCCCGCACGGTGCGCACCACGCCCAGGGTGGTGTTATAGTTGCCCGGGGTCATGAGCACATGGTACTTGGTGGAAAGGAGGGTATTGAGAAAATACTTGGTGCTGGTTTTGCCAAAGCTGCCGGTGACGCCCACAACGGTGAGATCGGGCATGCTCTGAAGCTTTTTCCGGGCGTCCTCCACATAATAGCGGGCCACCATTTTTTCCACAGGGGTGTTGATGAAGTTTGCCAGCAGCACCACCAGCGGTGTACACAGCAGCACAACACCGAAAATGGCCATGCCATAGGGCAGAATCAAACCGGGGATCAGGGCCAGCACATAGAGCACCGCCGAAGTTCCCAGCAGCCGCTTGACCCGGGCGGTATACACCAGCGGCTTTTTGGCCTTCTTAGGCCGATTGAGCACACAATAGCCCAGGAGCATCACCCCATAATAAGCGCCCCGATCGGCTCCTCCCTGGCTCACAATCCAGGGCAGCAGCAAAAGCAGGCTTTCCAGCCGGCGCAGGCTGAAAATGCTTTTGGTGTTTTTCTGCAAATAATGCCGGTACTGGCCGAACTGATAGGAACACAGCTGAAGCATATGGACGAAATACACCGCCCCCACTCCGGCTGCCGCCAAAGCCAGCACCGCCATGAAAATGGTTTCCAAAATAGTCATACACTCTCTCCGAATCTTATGCTGAAATCATGGTATTTATCTTAGATATCGATCCCCAGGAACTTTTTCACCACAAGGCCGATGACAAAGCTGATGGCTGCCACCGACAGGCTGATGGCCGCCATCTCCCCGAACCTACGCAAAAACGGCAGGGATTTGGCCACCGAAATGTAGTAATTAAAGGCCAGAATGATCACGATGACACTGCAAAGCATGGTCAGAAGGGCCGGGAGATACATTCCTGTGGGGAAAAGCAGGAAGGGCAGCACCAGAATGGCCACCGTCACCAGATAGGCCACGCCGGTATACAGACTGGAGCGGAAAGCGTCGTCGCTGCCCTCAGCCCGCTGGGCCAGATAGTTGCTGGCCGCCATGGACAATGTGGCCGACACCCCGGTGATGATCCCGGAAAGGGCCACCAGACGGGTGTTCATCAAAGCAAAGGTCATGCCGGCAATGGTGCCGGTGAGTTCCACCAAGGCGTCGTTGAGCCCCAACACCATACTGCCCACATACTGAAGCCGCTCTTCGTCCAGCATTTCCAGAAGCTCCTGCTCGTGCTTTTCCTCCTCCTGGGAGATGGTCTCGGCCTGGGGGATCTCCTTCATTACCTGGGCATATTTCCGGGTGGCGGCGTTTTCTCCCTTCTCCATCTTTTTCAGTACAAAGGTAAAGCCCAGGATGCGGCTGAGCAGCAAATAGAAAAAGGCTTTTTTCCGGTTG
>JAHZHY010000167.1 GCA_019420045.1 Clostridiales bacterium | reverse complement strand
GTCCCTCTTCCAGGGCCTCTTCTGAATCGTGGGTCTGGGTTTCTTTGCACATGGTCGTTCCTCCGCGAATCTGTTAAATCCATTGTATGAAAACCGCGAAAAATTGTCAAGGCATCCCCCCGGGGGGCTTCCGAAACCGGCTTTTCGCTGGTATACTGGGACGGAAACAGAGATGCAGAAGCATCTTCCGCTGGGAGAAAACCTCCCGTTTTTTGAAAACACTCCCCAGGCCCTCAAAATACGGACCGAAGTCCGCTGTGTACGCCAGAAAACCGGCGCACACGGCGTTTTTTTATGTGCAAACGCAAAAAAGGAAGGAACACAGGATGGAACAGATCAAAGAGATGATGATTGACTACTGGACCCAGCGGGCCCCGGACTTTTCCGCTCTGCGGCAAAAGGAGCTATCCGGCGAAAAAAGCCACCTCTGGCTTGCGGAATTGGAGCGATACTTGCCAAAGAAGGAAAAGCTGCGCATTCTGGACATCGGCACCGGGACCGGCTTTTTTGCCATTCTGCTGGCCGCCCAGGGCCACCAGGTCACCGGTATCGATCTGACCCCGGAGATGATCGACGAGGCCCGGCAAACGGCAAGCAATCTGGGTCTGGCCGCAGATTTTCAGGTGATGGACGGGGAAAACCCCGCTTTTGCTCCCGGCTTCTTCGACGCCATCGTCAGCCGGAACCTGACCTGGACGCTGCCCCATCTGGATCAGGCCTACGCCCAGTGGCACAACCTGCTCAAGCCCCAAGGGGTGCTCATCAATTTTGACGCCGATTACTGCCGGGAAGAGCAGAAAGAACTGCCGTCCCACCATGCCCACGAAAACATCAGTTCCCAGCTCTGGGGGCAGTATGAAGAGATGAAAAGCAAACTGCGTCCCCGGCAGCGTCCCCGGCCCCAGTGGGATGTGGAGCTTTTGCAGCGGGCCGGATTCCACCAGATCGCCGTGGATCAAGGGGTCTGGCAGCGCCTCTATCCCAAAGAGGACGCCTTCTACAATCCCACCCCCATTTTCGCCATCACGGCCAGGGCCTGAGAAGTAGCCATGGGAACTTACGCCCTCAAGCGAATCGTACAGCTGATCCCCATTTTGCTGGCCATCACTTTTTTGTCCTTTGCCATGATGCGCCTGGCCGGGAGCGATGCCGTGATGCAGAAAATGGAGAACACCGGCGTCGCCCTCTCCCAGGAAGCCATGGACGCCGCCCGGAAAGAACTGGGGCTGGATCAGCCCTTTCTCACCCAATACGCCCGGTGGCTGGGCGGCGTGCTCCGGGGGGATATGGGCAAAAGCTATCTATCCGGAGAAGAGGTGTTTTCGGTCTTTCTCTCCAAATTGCCCGCCACCTTGCTTTTGGCCTCCTGTTCGGTTTTCCTCACCATCTGCATTTCTGTTCCCCTTGGGATACTGGGAGCAGTAAAGCAAAATAGCTTTGCAGATCAGATCGTCCGTTGGCTCAGTTTTCTGGGCAACAGCCTGCCCAATTTCTTCGTGGCCCTGCTTTTGATGTACTTCTTTGCGCTGCGCTGGCCGCTGTTTCCCGTGATCTCCCGGCAGACCGATCTGCAAAGCGTGGCGCTGCCCGCCTTCACCCTGGCCATCGCCATGTCTTCCAAGTACATCCGGCAGGTGCGGGCCGCCGTGCTGGACGAGCTGGGAAAAAGCTATGTGACGGGGGCTAGGGCCAGGGGAGTGGCCTTTCACGCCATCCTGCTGAAAAGCGTGCTGCGCTGCGCCCTTGTCACCCTGCTCACTTTGCTCACCCTGTCCATGGGCAGCTTGTTGGGCGGAACGGCGGTGGTGGAATCCATCTTCCTGTGGGACGGAGTGGGGAAGCTGGCGGCCGACGCCATCCAGATGCGGGATTATCCCATGATCCAGGCTTATGTGATGTGGATGGCCATTTTGTATGTGGGCATCAATCTGATCACCGATCTGTGTTATCGTCTGCTGGACCCCCGAATCCGGCTGGGAAGGGGTGCGGCATGAAATTATCCCATTTCCTTCCGGCGATCAAGGCCCTTCCGGCCCCCAAACGCCGTCTTCTTCTGTGCGCCGCCCTTGCGGTGCTGCTGTTGGCTCTGGCCGCTTTTGCAGAGTTCCTTTGCCCCTATGATCCCACGGCCCAGATCTTCCCCACGCTGGAAAGCCCCAGCCTTGCTCACCCAGCGGGCACCGACCGCTACGGGCGGGACCTGTTTTCCCGGCTTCTGATGGGGCTGCAAACCAGTGTGTTTTCCGCCCTGGCCCTGGTGGGCATTGTGGTCATTCTGGGAACCGCCCTGGGGATGCTGTGCGGCGATCGGGGCGGCCGTCTGGACGGGATCATCATGCGCCTGGCTGATCTGTGCCTGGCGTTCCCAGGGCTGGTGCTGGCTCTGGCCGCCGCAGCTCTGCTGGGGGGCGGGGTCCGCAACGGCGTACTGGCTCTGGCCCTGGTGAATTGGCCCAAATACGCCCGCATCGCCCGCAGCCAGACCCTGGCGCTGAAAAACACCGACTATGTGGCCGCAGCCCGTCTGGCCGGAGACAATGCCCTGGAGCTTTTGCTGCGGCACATTCTGCCCAACGCCCTGGGGCCGATTCTGGTCACCGCCACCCTGGACATCGGAGCCATGGTGATGGAACTGGCTGCACTGTCCTTTCTGGGCCTGGGCGCCCAACCGCCCACAGCGGAACTGGGGAGCATGATGAGCGAAAACCGCAGCATGATGCAAACCTATCCCTGGGTGGTCATGGGGCCCGGCATCGCCATTTTCCTGGCAGTGGCCGCTTTCAATCTGCTGGGGGAGGCGGTGCGGGACGCTCTGGACCCGGGCAAAAAAGAAGAGCCCATCCGCCAAAAGAAAAAATCTGGGAAAAAGAAAAAGGCCCTGGCCCTATTGTTGGGGGCCTGCTGTCTTCTGGGCATCTTTTTGCCTCTGGGTAAGGAAAAGGGGAATTCTTCCGCCGCCCGGGATGCCAAAACCACCTTTGTGCTGGGTGACACCACCTTCAACAGCGAAAACGAAGAGGCGGATGTGAACCCCCACAACGCCTATTCCGGCTGGGCCTGCATCCGCTATGGCATCGGCGAGACTCTGTTCCGCTATTCCGAAACCATGGAACTGGAGCCCTGGCTGGCCACGGGATGGGAGCAAATCGACGCCCTGACCTGGAAAATCACCTTGCGGGA
>JAHZHY010000166.1 GCA_019420045.1 Clostridiales bacterium | reverse complement strand
CCCATAAGCCGGTACCCTTCATGGGTTCTCCCCTGGACATGGCCCAGGTGAACCAGGCCGAAGTCACCCCCGAGCTGGACGCCATCCTGGTGGTGGACACCACCAAGGGCAACCGGATCATCAACACCCGTGGCTTTGCCATCTCCCCCACCGTCAAGGAAGGCTATATCCTGAAGGTCAGCGATGATCTGCTGGATATCATGCAGACTTCCACCGGCCGCCTGCCCTATGTGTTTGCCCTGTCTCAGCAGGACATCACCCCCTATGGCAACGGCCTGTACCACCTCAACAGCATCCTCCAGCCCGCTACTGCCACCAATGCTCCTGTGGTCGGCGTGGCCATCACCACCGAAACCACTGTGGCCGGCTGCGCCACCGGCGCCACCCACTTCGTGGATTGCGAAGAAGCCGCCCGCTTCATGCTGGAAGTGGCCAAGTACTTTGGCAAGGGTGACTGCAAGTTCTACGATGAGGAAGAATATGCCCTCATCCAGAAGCTGTATGGCCCCATGGGTCATTTCCAGACCAAGGGGAGGAACTAATCATGCCTTCGGTGAAAATCGGAGCAGTCACCGTGGGACAGGCTCCCCGGGTGGATGTAACAGCGGATATCCTGCCCCTGCTCCCCGGTGTGGAGCTTTTGGAAAGGGGCGGCCTGGACGGGCTGACCCGGGAAGACATTGCCGCTTTCCAGCCGGAAGAGGGAGACTATGTGCTGGTTTCCCGCCTCACGGACGGTTCTTCGGTGACTTTTGCCGAAAAATATGTGCTTCCCCGGCTGCAAAATGCCATCACGGAGCTGGAAGATGCAGGATGCCGTCTGATCCTCTTTTTCTGCACCGGGGATTTTCCCGACACCTTCCAAAGCCGGGTACCCCTGCTTTTCCCCGGCCGGGTGCTCAAGGGCATGGCCCCGGCCATTTCCTCCCGAAAAACCGCTATTGTCAATCCCTCACCCCTGCAAAAGGACCAGAGCCTGGAAAAATGGAAACTTTATCTTCAGGAGCCGGTTTCCTTTGCCGTTTCCCCTTATGAAGGGGAAGCAGGCGTGCGTCAGTGCGCCAGACAGGTGGCGGAAACCGATTGCGATATGGTGATTCTGGACTGCATCGGCTATACCCAAAAGATGAAAGAGATCTTTCAGGAAGAAACCGGAAAACGGGTGATTCTGCCCCGCACTCTCCTGGCCCGGGTGGCCATGGAGCTTTTGTAAGAGCCAAAAATATGTTGGGCGGCGCACAGCCTGCGCCGCCCAAATCAATTCAGGAGGAACAACCAATGGATCTTGTGGAAAACGCAAAATCGGTACTGCGCTCCAGCCTGGCCGTCAAAGCGGGCGAGACCGTGCTCATCGTCACCGATGACAGCCGTCCGGAGATCGGCCGGGCCTTGTACGAAGGAGCTCAAGCTCTGGGGGCTGAAGCCATGCTGATGCAAATGGCTCCCCGCTCTGTTTCCGGTGAGGAGCCCCCTGCTCCGGTGGCCGCTGCCATGGCGGTGTCTCAGGTGATCATCTGCCCCACAGAGAAATCTCTTACCCATACCAACGCCCGGATCAATGCCGTGAAGAACGGCGCCCGACTGGCCACCATGCCCGGCATCACCCAGGAAATGTTCCAGGAAGGGGCCATCACCGCCGACTATGACCAGGTGGAAAAGCTCACCGGCACTTTGACCGAAATGCTCACCAAAGCCAGCACCGCCCGCATCTGCAAAGACGGCCACACCCTCACCCTGGATCTCCAGAGTCGCAAAGGCAT
>JAHZHY010000165.1:692-1982 GCA_019420045.1 Clostridiales bacterium | reverse complement strand
CTTTACCATCCTCATGGGTGAAAAGGTGGAGCCCCGTAAGAACTTTATCGAGCAGAATGCCAAGTATGTCAACAATCTGGATATCTGATCCTGCCAGTGGGAAAGGAGAGATAAGATGAAAAAATTGCACAAAAGCCGCAATAATCGGGTATTGGCCGGTGTGTGCGGCGGCATTGCCGAGTTTTTCGGCATCGATCCCACCCTGGTGCGCCTGGCCTGGGCTGTGATGTTCTGTTTTGCCGGCAGCGGATTGCTGCTGTATATCATCTGTGCCCTGATCATTCCCAATGACACGGGGGACAACTACTATGATCCCTCCCAGAACCAGGGAATGAATATGGACGGCACCGACCAAAGCGGTGGTTGGCGTTAAGAAAAAAAAACGGTCGTTTGCAGCCCTGGTTTTTGGGCTGGGGCTGCAAAGGCCGGAGGTTCCTGCCATAGTGGTGCCTTCCTGGGGCAAGATTATGGCAAGAGCCTCCTGTGCTATTTGACAAAATGTGATATTATTTCTTGATAATACATATGGTATTTGAAAATAGGTGAAAACATGAGTGAAATCAACGATTTGACCTTTGAGGGCCAAACGATTATCGATGTGGATCTGGAAAAGGAAATGCGCAAATCCTACATCGATTACGCCATGAGCGTCATCGTCAGCCGGGCCCTGCCCGATGTGCGGGATGGTCTGAAGCCAGTGCACCGGCGCATTCTTTACGCCATGTACGAGGACAACCTGACGGCAGACAAGCCCTATCGGAAATCGGCCACCACCGTGGGCAATGTGCTGGGCCGGTACCATCCCCATGGTGACGCTTCGGTGTACGATGCCCTGGTGCGTCTGGCTCAGGATTTCTCCCTGCGCTATCCTTTGGTGGACGGCCACGGCAACTTCGGCAGTGTGGACGGCGATCCTCCGGCGGCTTACCGTTATACCGAAGCTCGTATGGCCAAGCTGGCGGCCAACATGCTCAGCGATATCGAAAAGGATACCGTGGATTTTGTCCCCAACTATGATGACAAAATGAAGGAGCCTTTCGTGCTGCCTTCCCGGTTCCCCAATCTGCTGGTCAACGGCTCTTCGGGCATTGCCGTGGGCATGGCCACCAATATCCCGCCCCATAACCTGCGGGAGGTCTGCCAGGCCATCTGCTATGTGATCGACAACCCGGAGGCCACCTTGGAGGATATCTGCCGCTTTATCAAGGGGCCGGATTTCCCCACCGGCGGCATCATCATGGGCCGGGCCGGTATCCGGGCAGCTTATGCCACCGGCCGGGGTCGGATCAT
>JAHZHY010000165.1:0-682 GCA_019420045.1 Clostridiales bacterium | reverse complement strand
CGCTGCCGGGCGGAAATCGAAGAGCATAGCCAGGGCCGGTTCCGCATCGTCATTACCGAACTGCCCTATATGGTCAACAAGGCCCGCCTGATCGAAAACATCGCCGATCTGCACAAAGAGCGCCGGGTGGAGGGCATCACCGATCTGCGGGATGAATCCGACCGGGACGGCATGCGCATCGTCATTGAGCTGCGCCGGGATGCCAATCCCCAGGTGGTGCTCAATCAGCTGTACCAGTATACCCAGATGCAGGAGACCTTCTCGGTAATCAACCTGGCCCTGGTTCACAACCAGAGTCAGCCCCGGGTGCTCACCTTGCGGGAAATGCTGGACGAATACATCCGGTTCCAGTACGAAGTGGTGGAGCGGCGCACCCGCTATGATCTGCGCCGGGCCCAGGAGCGGGCGCATATTCTGGAAGGATTGAAGATCGCCTGCGAGAACATCGACGAAGTCATCCGCATCATCCGCCAGAGCTATGACGACGCCAAAGTGCGTTTGATGGAGCGGTTCGATCTGTCGGAAGTCCAGGCCCAGGCTATTCTGGATATGCGTCTGGGACGGCTGCAAGGGCTGGAAGTGGAGAAAATCGAAAACGAATTGGACGCTCTCCACAAAAAGATCGCCGAATATGAGGACATTCTGGCCCACGCCGAAAAGATCTATGCCATTGTGAAAAAGG
>JAHZHY010000164.1 GCA_019420045.1 Clostridiales bacterium | reverse complement strand
GACAAATAAGCTGTCCACCAGAGCGGACAGAAAAGAAGTGGCCAGGAACACGCCGGCCGGGCGAAACCAGAAAGCAAGGCCCACCGGCAGAAAACTCAGAACAATAATGATCTCGTGCACGATCTCGGCCTGGCAGCCAGCCTTTATGATTTCGGTGATGCTGTGCGTTCTGATGTCGAAATACGCCGCTTCATAGGTGGGCATATGGTTTTTCCATTTTTTCACCCGGATTGTCCGGTATAGAAAGGGTTCAAACCGTCGTGGCCGGAACCATGGCTTGGTGTAATCCACATTGTTCTGCAATGTGTGATCCAAAAACTGCCCCACCCCCAGACGCATCCAGAAATGGTAGGCCGTCACGGCGAAGGTGATGCACAAGGTCTCCCAAAGCCCTCCGCCTACGGCGAAACGGAAAAACAGGCTGATCAGGAACAGAACGAGGAAAACAAGGGCCAGGCGTATCATGCAGCGTTTCATAGGGTATCACCAGATTGGAATTTTAGTTTTATTATACTGCATCTGACTGCGGTTGTCACGGCTCCGCATAGAATGAAGGGGCGGGAAGCACTTCCGTCCCGGAAAGGAGGGAAGACGATGAATACGGAGCAAGCGGGGGGCATGGGAAAAACCGCCCTGAGCCTGGCGGCGGCCCTGGCGCCCTTTGACGGCTGGCTATGGCGGCTGAGCCTGATCCATCTTTCCTGCATTGCCCTGGATCTGCTCACCTTCACTTTGGCCTGCCGGAAAAACGGCGAAAGGGGAAAGGGGCTGGTGGGTTCCAGGCTGTGGGTCAAGCTGGGCGGGATCATCGCCGCCGGGGCCGCCGCCCTGGCCGACGGTATGCTGCGCATGATCCTTCTGCGCCTGCCCATGGAGCTGCCTTTTGAATATACCACCCTGCTTTGCCCGGTGGTGATGGTGTGGTATATCCTCACCGAGCTGGGAAGCATCCTTCTGGAAGTGGCGCGCCTTGGCACTGTGGTGCCGCCTTTTCTCACCCGGGCCTTCGCCAATCTGGCTTCCCAGGCATCCGATATGGGGGATCAGGGGTCCGCCAGCGTGACGCTGGACCCAAGCGGTGCTGCCGGTCCGGTGTCCGGACAGCCAAGCGGTGCTCCCGGTCCGGTGTCCGGACAGCCAAGCGGTGCTGCCGCACCCAGCGACAGAACTTAGGCCAAAGCCAAAAAAGCCTCCTTTTTCACAAGGGGGCTTTTGTCATGCACTTTGCCAGGATTGTACCCCGGCTTCTTCCGGTGTTGGCTCGCCAGCACCGGAGCAGGAATGCCACCAGCGCATACGGCCTGAGAGAGTTATGCCAGCGGAGGCACTCCGCACATGGTCAGGCTGATGCGTTTTTTGGCTTCGTCCACCTTTTCCACCCACACGGTGACCACATCCCCCACCTGAAGCAGCTGGGAGGGATGCCGTACCCGCTGGGGCAGCTTGCTGATGTGCACCAGGCCGTCCTGATGGACCCCGATGTCCACGAACACCCCGAAATCCACCACATTGCGCACCGTGCCCTTTAGCTCCATGCCCGGCTTCAGATCCTTCATCTCCATCACATCGGTGCGCAGCAGGGGCGGGGGCAGCTCTTCCCGAGGGTCCCGGCCCGGCTTGCACAGCTCCCGGAGAATGTCTTGCAGGGTGGGCACCCCGGCCCCGATCCGCTCTGCCAGCTCTTCCAGCCCGATGGCCTCCGCCTTTTCCGGCAGATGCTCCAAAGCTCCCTTTTCCACATCAGAAAGGGTGAAGCCGCATTCCTCCAATAGTGCCTGGGCCGCGGCATAGCTTTCCGGATGCACTCCCGTGCGGTCCAGCACCTGCTTACTCTCAGGCACCCGGATAAACCCGGCGCACTGCTCATAGGCCTTGGGCCCCAGGCCACGCACCTTGAGTAGCTCCTTCCGGCTCTGGAAGGCGCCCTTTTCCTCCCGGTAGCGCACCACATTCTTGGCGGTGGAGGCGGTAAGCCCGCTGACCCGCTGCAACAGGGAAGGGGATGCGGTGTTGGCGTCCACGCCCACGGCATTGACGCAGTCCTCCACCACTCCGTCCAGGGCCTGGCCCAGCCGGGCCTGGGGCATATCGTGCTGGTACTGGCCCACGCCGATGGCCTTGGGGTCGATCTTCACCAGCTCGGCCAGAGGGTCCTGGAGCCTGCGGGCGATGGACACCGCCGAGCGGAGATTTACATCAAACTGGGGGAATTCCTCCGCCGCCAGCGGGGAGGCGGAATACACCGAGGCCCCTGCCTCGCTGACCACCATATAGCTGACCCCGCCGCCCATGCGCCGGATCAGCTCGGCGGTCATCTGCTCGGTTTCCCGGCTGGCGGTGCCGTTGCCGATGGCGATGCACTCCACCTGATGCCGGGCGATCATCTGGGACAGGGTGCGGATGCACTCCTCCTTCTGCCGGGCTCCGTGGGTGGGATAGACCACCGTGGTGTCCAGCACCTTGCCGGTAGCATCCACCACCGCCACCTTGCAGCCCATGCGGTAGCCCGGGTCTAAGCCCATGGTCACCTTGCCTTTCACCGGCGGCTGCATCAGCAAGGGCCGCAGGTTGAGGGCGAAGGTATGAATGGCTCCCTCGTCGGCCTCCTGGGTGAGCAGGGCCCGCGCCTCCCGCTCCAGGGAGGGGAAGATCAGCCGGTCATAGGCGTCCTCAGCGGCGGCCTTCACAAAGGCCATGGCCGGAGTGCCGGGGCGCACCACGGCCCGGCACAGGGGCACCAGGGCATTTGGCCGGTCCAGCTGGACGCTGACTTTCAGCATATTCTCCCGCTCGCCCCGGTTGATGGCCAGCACCTGATAGCCCTGGAGCCGCCGGAGAGGGAAGGTGAAGTCATAATACAGCCGATAGACGCTGTCCTC
Organism: Clostridiales bacterium; assembly: GCA_019420045.1. Lineage (GTDB taxonomy): Bacteria > Bacillota > Clostridia > Oscillospirales > Butyricicoccaceae > Pseudobutyricicoccus. The sequence continues at coordinate 1,063 of JAHZHY010000164.1, read as the reverse complement.
CTGGGTGGCGGCCACCGAGTGCAGGGAGCCTTGGCGCAGCACCAGCTCCCGCAGGGTCTTGCGGATGGCGGCGTCATCGGAGAGCCATTCGGCAATGATGTCGTTGGCCCCTGCCAGGGCATCCTCCACCGTCTCCACCCCTTTTTCCGGGTCGATGTAGTCCCGGGCGGCCTCTTCCGGGGCAGGGCCGTTGCGCTTTTGCGCAAAGAGCAGCTGGGCCAAAGGCTCCAGGCCCTTTTCCCGGGCGATGGTGGCCCGGGTGCGCCGCTTCTGCTTATAGGGGCGGTACAGGTCCTCGGCTTCGGCCAGGGTGGCGGCGTTTTCGATGGCCTGGGAAAGTTCATCGGTGAGCTTGCCCTGGTTTTCGATGGCCGTGCGGATCTCTTCTTTCCGTCCTTCCAGGTTCCGCAGGTACTGGAGCCGGTCGGCCAGCTGCCGCAGAAGCTGGTCGTCCATGGAGCCGTGCAGCTCCTTCCGGTAGCGGGCGATGAAGGGGATGGTGGCACCTTCATCCAGCAGGGTGATGACATTTGCTACCTGCTTTGCATCCCGGCCGATCTCCCGGGCCAGGGTGCTTGTCAGTTTGTCCATATCCATAAAAACAGTCTCCTACGGCGAGCCGGTCCCGTGTCGGGACAGCCATACTTTCTTTGCTTTTCCTCACACAACCTGCCTAGCGCGGGAGCGCAGTATGGCCGTCCGGCCACCGGACCAGCGGAGGCACTCCGCAGCCCCCCTTGTGCAAAGGGGGGACAGCATGGCGCAGCCATGCAGGGGGGATTGTAGAGCCGGGTAAATGATTCAGCCCGGTGCAGCAGCATCACTTGGAAGCGAAGACACCGGGTCAATCCCTCAGTCGGCCTTCGCCGACAGCTCCCTTTGCACAAGGGAGCCTTCTTTGCTGCCCTGCACCGGATCGACCTTCGTTCTATTGCCTCGCGCGGCAGCGCAGTATGACAGCGGAGGCACTCCGCCTGGGGATTAACGATATTTCTTATAATTTTCTTCGAACTGGGCGGAAAGGTTCCGGGCCTTTTCCTCCCACTGGGCGCTGTCCTGATAG
>JAHZHY010000163.1 GCA_019420045.1 Clostridiales bacterium | reverse complement strand
CCAGCTCCTTCTGAGCGGTCTGGGACAGGTTCTCCAGCACGCCGCACTCGCGGATCAGGTTGCCAAACATGAGGAAGCCCACCAGGCTCACCGAAGCGGGAGCCACCAGACCGGCCACCAGTGTCACGCCGATGGGGAAGAGCAGCCGGGTCATACGGCTGACGCTCTTGGGCTCATAGGGCATACGGATGCGCCGCTCTTTTTTGGTGGTGCACAGCTTGATGGCAAAGGGCTGGATAATGGGCACCAGAGCCATATAGGAATAGGCCGCCACTGCGATGGCGCCGATGTACTTACTGCCCAGCACCAGGCTGACCAGAATGGAAGTGGGGCCGTCGGCCGCACCGATGATGCCGATGGCCGCCGAGTCCACCAGATCAAAGCCCAGCAGAGAGGCCACGGTAATTGTGAGGAACACACCGAACTGAGCCGCCGCGCCAAAGAGCAGCAGCTTGGGGTTGGAAAGCACCGGTCCGAAATCGATCATGGCGCCGATGCCAATAAAAAGCAGCAGAGGCATGGCTTCCGAGGCGTGAATGCCCACTTCAAAGAGCCAATCGATAATACCTTCTACCTGGCCGGCCCCTTCCATGGTCTGGGTGAGCACCCCGGACATGGGGATATTGACCAGGATGGCACCAAAGCCCATGGGCAAAAGCAGCGCCGGTTCCATTTCCTTCTTCACCGCCAGCCAGATCAGCAGGCCGCCGATGACATACATCACCACTTGCTGCCAAGTGATGGAGAGGATCCCTTCTGTTAAAAAAACCATACCTCTTCTCCATTCCTTTTGTTCTTTCCGTCCTATTCATAAATAGGAGCGGCGCTCTTGGAATTTTACCATAAATATGCCCCTGTGTCAAAATTTACACGGTAAAGTCTGTGTAAAATCCCCTTTATTTTTCCTGTGTGTCCAGCACCTGGCCATCCAGTGTCACCAGGATGGCCCGGGCACCCTGGGACCGGGCAAATTCCAGCGCCTCTTCCGGCTCCATCAGAAACAGTGCGGTGGAAAGACAGTCGGCCAGCGCTCCATCGTCACAGATCACCGTGGCTGACAGCATCCGCTGGGCGGGATAGAGGGTTTCCGGGTCGATGATATGGTGATACCGCTCCCCGTTCACGGTGTAAAACCGCTCGTAACCGCCGGAAGTGACCACGGCTTGGGATGTGATGGTCACCGTATCGATAAGCTCTCCGGCCTGCTGGGGATCTTCAATGCCCACGCTCCATCCATCTTTCTCCGGCGGTGCTCCCTGGGCCTGTACATTTCCCCCAGCAGAAATGACGAAAGTTTCATACCCGCTTTCCATCAGACTCTCTGTAACCTGCTGGACGGCAAATCCTTTGGCCACCGCCCCCACATCCAGGGACATCTGGCTGTCCCGCAGCTCTGCGGTACCCCCTTTCTCGTCCAGCACCAGATCTTCTATGCGGCAGTGTTCCGCTGCCTGGGAAAGTTCCTCCTGAGAGGGCAAGTGGGCCTTTTCCGGCTCCTCCGCCGCCTGCTCTCTCAAATCGTGCCAGATGGACAACACACTGCCCATGGCCACATTCACCACACCTCCGGTCCTGTCATAGCACTCCCGGGCAAACAGCAGCAGATCCATTACTTCCGGCTCCACTTTCACCGGCCCCTGACCGGCCTTTTGGTTCAGCTGATACAGTCCGGTGACTCCTTCGTAGGGCACATAGATGTCATAGAGCCGGGACAGGTGCAGAAGTTCTTCTTCTGCCTGGGAAAACAGCCCGTCAAATTCCTCCTGGGAGGCGCAGTAGGCCGTCACAATTACCACCGTGTCAAAGGCTCCATAAAATTCTCCGCTGTATCGCTTCTCCCCGCCGCAGCCGGACAGCATCCCCAGACAAAGGGTCATGCACAGCAATACACCAATGATTCTTCTCAGTTTCAATTTGGTATCCTCCATGGATCTGGGGCCGGTTTTTCCGGGAAAAAGGGAAAATTTTCACCGGATGATTGCGTCCGTCCCCGTTTTGTGGCATGATTGTATTGTACAGTTCCAACCCCACGGACGCAAGGAGGTACCCATGAAATTTTCACTTGCATCTTTGCCAGGCCGTCTGCTGGCTCTGTCTCTTTGTTTTTGCCTTATCTTTTCCCTTGGCCCCGCCCTTCAGGCCGCGGCTCAGCCCTTTTCCGATGTGCCGGAAAACAGCTTCGCCTACGAGGACATCCTCTTCCTCCGGGAACAGGGTATCACCCAGGGCATTGGGAACAATGAATACGGAACCTATCTCACCTTCAAACGCTGCGACTTTGTGCTCATGCTGGGGCGACTGATGGGCTGGGATCTGTCCCAGACTCCCAAGGCCTCCGATGTGCCCCAGGATCACTATGCCGCCGGAGCGGTGGCCGCGGCCGAATCCCACGGGCTGATCGAAAGCACTGGCTCCTATTCTTTCCGCCCTGATGATGCTATCACCCGGGAAGAAATGGCCGTGATGCTGGTGCGGGCCCTGGGCATTTCCTCCCAGGCCGAAAACAGCCTTGCCGCCCTGTCCCTGGACAATCCCTTCCTGGATCTGTCCCCCACCCAAAACCCGGATACTTTCTATGGGGTGCGCATCGCCTATGACCTGGGCATCATCCAGGGACAGACAACAGAAACCCCCACCACCTTTGATCCCAAAGGCACCGCCACCCGGGAGCAGACCGCCGCCATGATGATGCGGTTTTACCGCGTGTCCCAAAACGATCTTTCGGAACTTCACGGCTTTTATGCCATCTCTTCCTATTCCCAAAAGGACAAAATCTCTTCCCTCACTTCCATGACCACCGGTTGGAGCCGGATGGAATATGGGGAAACCGGCCCTTGGCTCAACACCACTTCTGCTGGCAACAACGACTGGGCCGTGCCCGCCGGAAGCCAGGAGATTGTCGATCTGGCCAGAGAGTCCCAGGTGTCCCTTCTGCTGGGAGTCTATCTGGATCTGAGCCAAATGTATGAAGGGAACACCCAGGCTTCCCTGATCCTCTCAGAGGAAAACCGGGAAGCTGCCGTGGAGGCCATCGTGGATTTTCTCCGGGAAAATCCCTCCTACCAAGGCGTGACCATCGATTTTGAAGGCTTTGTCTTGGAAAGCTACAAAGCCCCCTTCACCGCTTTCCTCACCCTTTTGCGGCAAACGCTGGATGAAACCGGCTCCTATCTGCTGTATTGTGCCCTTCCTCCCATGGAAAACTACCAGGGCTATGACTGGCGGGCCATTGGCGACATTGTGGACAAAGTGATCCTCATGGCCCATGATTACGACCCCAACACACTGCCGGACTATCTCCAAACCGATATCCCCCAAACACCTCTGGCCCCCTTCAACAAGGTCTATCAGGCCCTGCTTCAGATCACCGATGAGCAGACCGGCGTGCGGGACAAAAGCAAGGTGCTGCTGGCCATCTCCTTCGGCACCACCCGATGGGAATATACCGACACCACCTTCTCCAGTACCGCCAAAACCTCCAGCTATGAGGCCATCCGCAACCGGCTCCAGTCCGGTTCCTCGGAATATTACTTTGATGAAAGCTCTCAAAGCCCCTACCTCTATTATTACGATGACAGCGACGGCACCTACAATGTGGTCTGGTATGAAAATGCCGACAGTGTGCAGATGAAATGCACTCTGGCCCAGGCCTTCGGCATCGGCGGCGTCTCCCTGTGGCGGCTGGGCCTGGTGCCCGATGAAGATGGACTTCATCTGAATGTGTGGGACACCATCCAGAGCGAATTTTGATACAATTTGTTGTTTTCTTAAATTTATATACAAAAAGGAGCGATTTTAGTATGGACAAGAAGTATGTAGACTACATGGTGGAGCAGACCCAGAAGCTGCTGGCCATCCACAGCCCCACCGGCTACAATCAGGAAGTGCAGCAGTATCTCCGTGAAGAGCTGGGTCGCATCGGCTACCCGGAAACCACCGGTCCTCGCCGGGGCGGCGTGGCCTGCTGCCTGGGCGGCGAAGGCAACCCCATCACCCTCACCGCCCATGCCGACACCCTGGGCGCCATGGTCCGGGCCATCAAGGAAAACGGCACTCTGATGATCACCCCCATCGGCGGACTCAACCCCAACAATGTGGAAACCAGCAATGTGGAGATCATCACCAAGTTCAACGGCTCCTATTCCGGCACCATCCAGGTGGAAAACGCCTCCACCCATGTGAACCCCCATGTGAACGATCCCCGCAGCTTTGACGAGAACATCGAAGTGGTCATCGACGAAGATGTACATTCCATCGAAGATGTGCTGGCTCTGGGCATTGAGACCGGCGACTTTGTCTGCCTGGACCCCCGCACCGTGGTCACCAAATCGGGCTACATCAAAAGCCGTTTCCTGGACGACAAGGCCTGCTGCGCCATTCTGCTGGCCTATGCCAAGTATGTAAAGGACGAAAAAGTACAGCTGCCCCGTCAGGTGTGGGTGCAGTTCAGCGTCTATGAAGAGATCGGCACCGGCGGCGCCACCCTCATCCCCCGGGATGCCCACGACATCATCGCCGTGGACATGGGCTGCGTGGGCGAGCTGCAGGCGGGCACCGAGCGGAAGGTCTCCCTGTGCGCCAAGGACTCCAAGGGCCCCTACAGCTATGAGCTGCTGAAAGAACTGGCCCTGGCCTGCAAGGAAAACGGCGTGGACTATGCTGTGGACACCTATTACCGCTATGGCTCCGATGTGGAAGGCAGCCTGGTGGCCGGCTATGACGCCCGTCATATGACCATGGGCCCCGGCGTTTATGCTTCCCATGGCTACGAGCGCACTCACATCTCCGCTCTGGAGCAGACCTTCCAGTGCATCCGCTTCTACCTGGAAAAGTAATTTTCCTTTTTTGAAAGGAGCCTGCCATGATCCTGCTGCGCAATGTCCGGCTCATTCCTCAGCTCACCCCCGGTTTTTCCGGGGAGCGAGGGGATGTGCTCATCCAGGACAAGCATATCAAAGCCATCCTTCCCCCTGGTGAAGGCCAGGCCGAGCATGCTGTCGATCTGTCCGGCTGCACCTTGCTGCCCGGTCTCATCGACGCCCATGTCCATCTGGACCTTTGCGGCATGAACACCTTTGAAGAAAACACCCAGCCGGACAGCTACCGCACGCTGCGCGCCCTGTCTCTGGCCCAAAGCAGCCTGCGCCAGGGGTATACCACCCTGCGGGATCTGGGCGACCGGAACAATGTGATCCTGTCTCTGGCTCGGGCTATCGAAGAAGGGCTGTGCCAGGGTCCCTCCCTGCTTGCCAGCGGAAGGATTCTCTCCCCTACCGAAGCCGGAAATGAATTTTTCGGCTCTATGTACCGCCAGGCCGATTCCCCCAAGGAGTTTCGCCGGGGCGTGCGCAAACAGCACCAGGCCGGAGCCAAATGGATCAAAGTGATGGTCACCGGCGCCGTGATGAATCCCGGCGGCGAGCCGGGCCAGCCTATCTTGCTGAAAAAAGAGCTGCAAGCTTTGGTGCAGGCCGCCCGGCGGCTTTCCCTGCCGGTGGCGGCCCATTGCCATGGGGCGGAAGGGATCAAAATGGCCATCAAAGCCGGAGTACGCACTGTGGAACACTCCACCCTGATGGACAAAGAGTGCATCGCCCTTTATCAGAAGGCTGCGGGACGGGTCTTTCCCATTCCCACACTGTCACCCCTCTTCCGCTTTTCCCGCTTCCCGCAGGGGCAGCCTGCCCACTATGTGGAAAAAGCCAACCGCTACCGGGATGCCATGGTATCCTCCTTGGCCTTAGCCAAAGAAGCCGGGATCAAGATGGGATTCGGCACCGATGCCGGTGTCTACGAGGGCAGCCATGGAAATGGCATCTACAAATTCCGCTGCCGGGTGGAAGAAGCAGGGTTCACTCCGCTGGAATGTCTGCTGCAAGCCACTCTCCACAACGCCCAGATCCTGGGGATCGACCACTTGGTGGGCACGATAGAACCGGGGAAATGGGCCGATCTGGCTGCATTTCCCGGCCAGCCGGACTTGCAGATCGACAGTTTGGGAAAACCGGCTTTTGTCATGAAGCAGGGCTGCATCGTCCCCCTTTCCTGAGCATAAAAAAATCCCGCACCTTTCGGTGCGGGATTTTCTTATATTTGTGGTGAATTATACTATCAAGTGCAACAATTTAGGGAAATAAAAAGAAGTTCATAC
>JAHZHY010000162.1 GCA_019420045.1 Clostridiales bacterium | reverse complement strand
GGTCTTTTTTTACTGATTTTGCACCCGGGCCAGCGCCAGGATGCAGTCTGTCTGCGCTTTCACATCGAGCTCTCCCGGGCCCTGGCAGAGCAGGCCGTCCCATTCGCTGAGGGACAGCTCATTTGCCTCTGTGCTGCCCTGGTACAACAGCAGCACGCCCTTTTCCCCGGGGAAAAAGGTGAAGGTATGGCTTTCCCCCGCTTTCAGCCGCAGGCCCTGGATGCAGCCCTTTGCCCCCTCCCGGAGCATCAGGTTAAAGTCCTGGGCCTGACCCAGGCTGACGGTGTGCCAGTCCCCGGAAAAGGTGTCCTGTTCCAGCACCGCCAGCTTCTTTTCTCCATGGCCTTCATAGAGAAGGTGCAGAGCGCCTTTGAGCACCATAATGTGCCGCTCCACCCCGGGAAGAGGCGTAAAGTCCGACCGGTCACAATCCACCCCGGCGCTGCTCACCCGAAACAGGAAATCCCGTTTGCCATAATCGGCTTCTTCCGGGAAAATGTACACCTGGGTGGTGGAGCCGCCGGACCAAGTGGAGACCTTGTGCCCCTCACGGGGCAATTTTCTCATTTCCATAGCTTCTAGCGGATGTAGTCCACAGCGCCTTCTACCCGCTCTTTGCCCTGGGGTGCTTCTCCCTTGGGATAGCCCAGGATCACACCGGCCACGCCGATGTAGCCTTCCGGAATGCCGGCATCCTTGGCAAAGGCCTGGCCCTGGGGGGTGGTGAGGTAGCGGCCGATGCAGTTGATCCAGCAAGAGCCAATGCCCAGGGATGCTGCCGAAAGGAACATATTCTGGATAGCCAGAGAGCAATCGGCCACAGGGGCGATGTTGTCCTGTTTGCCGGTGACGATCACCAGGGTGGGAGCGCCGTAGAACATATCCTTATCGGTCTCCATCATCTCCTGGCAGCCCTTGCGGATGCGCTGGATGGTCTCTTTGTCCTGGACCACGGTGAAATGCCAGGACTGCTGGTTCATGGCGCTGGGAGCCCACAGGCCACAGCGGATGATCTGCTCCAGTTCTTCTTCCTTGATCTGCTTGTCCTCATAGCTGCGCCAGCTGCGCCGGTTGAGGATATTCTGAATCACTTCGTTCATATGCAAAACCATCCTTTCGTTTCCGCCCCGTATCAAGGGCATTTTCTATATTTTAGTGTAGCACACCATTCCCCGCCCTTGCAAGAGGGATGTTGCCCCCGAAAGGCGCAAGTGGTAAAATAAAGCGGTATGTGATTTTTTGAAAAAGCAGGTGACGGGATGTTGTCCAAACTCACGGGATTTTTCCGGCGGGAGCCGGTGCTGTCCATTGCAGCCCTGGCCGCCATTGTGACGGCCTTTTTTGCCCCCTTCTCTCTCCGGGCCATGGGGGAAGCCATCGACTGGCGGGTGCTGGCCCTTCTCTTCTGCCTGATGGCGGTGGTGCAGGGGCTGGAAGGGGCCGGGCTGTTTGAAAAATTGGCCCAAAGCGCCATTCAGCGGGCAGGGAGCCTGCGGGGCCTGTGTGCCGTTCTGGTGCTTCTGTGCTTCTTTTCCTCCATGCTGGTGACAAACGATGTGGCCCTTCTGACCTTTGTTCCCTTTGCGGTGCTGGTGCTGCGGGGAGCGGGTTTCGAAAAGCACCTTTTATATGTGGTGGTGCTTCAGACGGCGGCGGCCAACCTGGGAAGTATGGCCACCCCTGTGGGCAATCCCCAGAACCTCTTCCTTTTTTCCCGCTACCAGATGAGCGCCCCTTATTTCTTTATCCGGGTGCTGCCGGTGGCCGGGCTTTCCCTTTTGCTGCTGCTTCTCCTTTTGCTCCCCATCCCCCGGGGAAGCCTTTCGGTACAAAGCGGCCAGAGCCTCCGGCCCCTTTCCCTCAAAGCCATTTTGCCCTATGGCGTGCTCTTCGCCCTGTGCCTGAGCACCGTTTTGCATCTGGTGCCCTATCCCATCACCTTTGTGCTGGTTCTGCTTTATCTTATAGTCAAAGACCGGCCCATCCTCCGCCGTGTGGACTACGGCCTGCTTCTCACCTTCGTGTTTTTCTTCCTCTTTGTGGGCAATCTGGGGGCCATCCCCCCTGTGAAACAAGCGCTGTACCAGGCCATCCAGGGCCGGGAGATGATCGCCTGCACCCTGATGAGCCAGGTGATCAGCAATGTGCCCGCCGCCGTGCTGCTTTCCGGCTTCACCGAAAAAGGCGGCGCGCTGCTGCTGGGCTCCAACCTGGGCGGACTGGGCACGCTGGTGGCCTCCCTGGCCAGCCTGATTTCCTTCCGCCTCTATGGCAAAGCCCAACCGGAACAAAAAGGCCGGTATCTTCTGTATTTCACCCTGGTGAATGTACTGCTGCTTTTGCTGCTCCTTCCCCTGTGTCTGCTGCTGGACCGGTAAACAAAAAAGCGCCCCAAAGGGCGCTTTTTTTATGCTTCCTTTTTCAGACTGCCCCAGATGGCGCAGGCAAAGACCAGGGCTCCTCCCAGCACCTCCCGGAGGGAAGGGATCTCTCCCAGGAACAGCGCAGCCAACAGAATGCCGTACACCGGTTCCAGACAGGAGACCACGCTGGCCGTCTGGGCCCGGATGGTACGCAGGCTGCCGATAAACAGGGTATGAGACAGAGCGGTGAACACCACCCCCAGCAGCAAAAGCCCGCCCCAATCGGACAAATGCAGAACAGGACGCAGCCAAAGCAGGCAGGGGGTCAAAATCACAGCGGCCCACAGCTGCTCCCAAAAGGAGACCATGGCCGCAGGAAGGCTTCCCACCCATTTTTGATTGAACAGCCCCAGCAAAGCATAGCTGAAACCGGACAAAAGGCCCCACAGGGCCCCCAGCCACAGCGTTCCCCCTCCTTCCAGGGGAGTTGCCAGCAAAATACCGCCGAAGGCCACAAAGGCCAGCGCCACATCCCGGCCCCGGGGCTTTTTCCCGGTAAAGAGCGGCTCCAAAAAGGTGACGAATATGGGGAAGGCCGAAAAGGAGATCAGGCCCATGGCCACGGTGGAAACCTGGATGGCCTGATAAAAGGTGCTCCAATGGAAGGCCAGCAATACGCCCAATGCCGCCAGAGCTGCTTTGGTGCGCCCTGGCACAGCCCAAGGATTCTCCTTCTGGATCTTCAGCCAAAGGCGGAGAGACAGGGCGGAAAACACCACCCGGCCCCAAGTGATGACCAAAGAATGCTGATGGATCACCTTGCCGAACAGCCCCGAAAGACCAAACAGCAGCACCGCCATATGGAGCTGCCAGAGCCCCTGCTGTTTTTTCATTCTTTAGCCCTTCTTCTTTTCCAGAAATGCATAGACCGGCAGACCGATCAGCGTCAGGCCGATGCCCACCAAAGACTGAACGGGGTCGGAGATCACCGTGCTGATGAGGATATACATGGCCCCCAGTGCCCCCACAATGGGCACCACCGTATAAAGGGGCACCCGATATGGACCTTTTTTATCCGGGTGCTTTTTCCGCAGAATGAAGACGCCCAGAACACCCATGGTAAAGAAGATCCACAGCACAAAGATCAAAAGATCGGTCAGGGTGTTGAAGGAGCCGGACAGGATATAAATGGCTGCCAATCCGCACTGAAAGATCAATGCGTTGGCCGGCGTGCCGTATTTGGGATGCAGCGCCCCCAGCACCCGGCTGAAGGGGAGCTGGCCCCGGTGACCCATGGCCAAAGGCACCCGGGCCGCCGTCATAGTGTAACCATTCATGGCGCCGAACACCGATATCATAATGCCTGCGGTGATAAAGGCGGCGCCCTTCTCTCCAAACAGAGCCACCGCAGCCGCAGCGCCCGGCGTAGCTGCTCCCGCCACCTGATCGTAGGGCAGCACCATGAATACCGCCAGGTTAAAGACCACATACACCGCCACCACAAAGAGCACGCCGAAGGAAATGACCCGGGGCAGGTCCTTGCCCGGGTTCTTCAGTTCCCCAGCCATATTGGTCACGCCGATCCAGCCGTCATAGGCCCACAGTGTGCCCAGGATAGCCGCTCCCAAGCCGGCGGCGCCGGTGGCGCTTCCTGCGGCAAAATTCAGCTCACCGCCGGAAAGCAGGCCGAAGGCGATGATGGCCGCCACCGGGATCAGCTTGCCGAAGGTGGCCACTGTCTGGATGATGCCGCCATATTTGGTGGACAGAATGTTCATCCACAAAACAAAGGCCATCACAAAAATAGCCAAAGCCTTTTGCTGCCATGCCCCCATGGGGAAAAACACCGCCGCATAGGTGGCAAAGGCAATGGCCTGGGCGGCGATGGAGGCGGGATAGGAAATCACCGACTGGACCCATCCCAGAAGGAATCCCCATTTTTTCCCGTACAATTCTTCCAGATACACATATAATCCACCGGTTTTCGGAATGGCCGAAGCGATCTCCGCCACCGACAAAGCAGCGGCCAGAGTGATGATACCGCCAGCTGTCCAGGCCACCAGGGCCATGGGCAAGCTCCCGGCGCTTTCCAGCACCACGCCGGGCTTGAGGAAAATACCGCTGCCGATGATCATACCTACCACCAGCGCCAGCGCTTCCAAAAAGCTGACTGATTTTTTCAGCTGTTCTCCCGCAGAGTGTCCTTTTTCTTCTTTTCTCATATCCCTC
>JAHZHY010000161.1:21139-25282 GCA_019420045.1 Clostridiales bacterium | reverse complement strand
ATGAACTTCTTTTTATTTCCCTAAATTGTTGCACTTGATAGTATAATTCACCATGAACAAATAAAAAAGCCGTCCTTTGGGGCGGCTCTTGCTACGCATGTCGAAAAAGTGTTCAACGCCACTTTTTCGAGTTTTTGCAAGGGGCTGCGTGCACGCCTTTGGCGCACACTGGCCCCTTGAGAAGTGCAAAAACCGGCGCACAGGTCGCCGGTTTTTGCGTATTGATTAAGGATAGACCAAACATTCCCCTTTAGCCAGATCAATTTTCAGCAATCTGAAAAAAGAGCCGTTCTCTGAGACGGCTCTTTCTTCTTTGTATTTTCTTAAAGCTGTTCGTACTCTTTCGCGCCTTTTGTCAGAAGCAGCCGCCAAAGCAGAATGCATCCCAATGCCAGCAGCGCCAAAGCACAAAAACAGTAGACATGGTAGCTCATCACCTTCCTGGCCAGGAACCAATAGCAAAGGCCCAACGCCAGTATAGCCCCCATGCCGCCAAAGCTGGCCGCCATCACGCTGGCGCTCTGCTTCACCACGGCGTTTTCGCTGATGTAATCCAGCCGGGGCCACAGCAGATTGGCATACAGGCCAAACAAGGCAATCAGCAGTCCCAACAAACTGGGCAGCAGGAAAAGCAGCACCAGATCCAAGGGCGAAAGCCCTGCGGAAAAAGCCAGAATGATCACGCTGATTGCCACAGCAGGCAGAAGCAGGATCATGTTGACAGCCAGCTTCCCTAAAAACACATCCCGGGGAGACAGAGGACTGCTGCGCAGCACCCACAACCGGTCCCCTTCCAGAGAAATGCTGGGCGATGTGGTGCAGGTGGTGGCGGCACAGAAGCACATCGCCGCCATCAGCGCCGGTGCAATCAGCTCCTGAATCTGGGGAACCGCCCCCAAAGCCTGCAAAGCGTCGGTACCCTTCCAGGCTATCATCGCCGCCATGGCCACCATCAGCAAAGCACCGATGCCACAGTTGAACAGATAAGTGGGCATGGACAAAAGCCGGGCGCCCTCTTTACGGCACACCGCCATCCAGGGACGGCTGACCCGCAAAGGTTTCTTCCGATAAACCGCCTTGACACCGGATGTGCTCCGCAGATCCAAAAATCCCTTTTGCACCAGCCATAGAAATACTCCGGCCGGCAGGATTCCCCACAGCACCGCCCATAGGAAGGAAGAAAGAGACCCCTGCTCCAAGGCAATGGCAAAATGATAGAAGGGCGGCATGGCCTTTCGGAACACATGGGACAGCTCCTCTCCCCGCTGGATCAGCAGGGTAATATAGCTGTTGAGATTCATGCAGAAATAAAGATAGGCCAGAAATGCAGCAGTGGTGAGCACCAGCATGATGATGTTCTTTCCCCGGCCCAGAAGCCGCCCGATCTGAGCCAGCAGATACCCCACGGCCCCAGCCAGGGACAGCGGAAGCAGCGGCAGGACCAGAAGAAGCACCAGAAGCATGGGATAGAAGGACAGTCCCGGCCGCACAAGATAGCAATAGACGCCCACCGTGGGGATCATCACCAGGGCGTTATAGGCATATTCCAGCAAAAGCAGGCTGAGCAGCCGGCTGGCGGCAATCTGCAGCGGCGTCACCGGCAAAGACAGCAGCAGATCCCCGTCTTTGGCCTGGAAGATCTGGGACTGCATACTGAACACTGTGAGAATAAAGCAAAGAGCAGCGGAAGAAAAAGCCCCCACGGCCAGCGCCATCCAGGACAAACCCAAAGGCTCCAGGCTGGACACCAGTCCTGCGGTCATGGCGCCGAACAGGGCCATCATCACCCCCACCACATAGAGGAACAAAAAGCCCATAAAAATCTTCCGGCCCAAAGAGGCTTTCTTTCCCCGGCGTCCAGGGGCATACAGCGCCCCCCGCAGCTTGATGGCCAGCAATATTTTAAGATTTCTCATCGTCCACCAGCTCCAAAAATACCTGTTCCAGTGATTCGTCCCCTTTCACTTCTTCCATGGTACCGCAGGCGGCCAGCTTGCCTTCCTTGATGATGGCCACCTTGTGGCAAAGCTTTTCCGCCACTTCCAGCACATGGGTGGAAAAGAAGATGGCGCCGCCCTTTTGGCAGATATCCGCCATGATCATCTTCAGATCGTGGGCGGCCTTGGGGTCCAATCCCACAAAGGGCTCGTCCATCAAAAGCAGCTTGGGCTCATGGATCAGCGCACCGATCAGGGCCAGCTTCTGCTTCATGCCGTGGGAATAGGTGCTCACCGTGCTGCCCAGATCTCCGGTGAGGCCGAACAGATCGCCATATTTGCCGATCCGCTCTTCCCGCTGCCCTTTGGAAACCTGGAAAATATCAGCGATAAAATTCAGATACTGAATCCCTGTCAGAAACTCATACAGATCCGGATTGTCCGGAATATAGGCCATCCGTTTTTTGCATTCCAGAGGGTTTTCCCGCACCGAAATGCCATCCACCCGGATCTCTCCCTTCTGAAAGGGCAGAATGCCGGCCACCGCCTTGATGGTGGTAGTTTTTCCGGCTCCGTTGTGACCGATGAACCCGAAGATCTCCCCGGAGCGGATTTCCAGGGACAAATCGTTCACCGCAATTTTGTTGCCATATTCTTTGGTAAAATGCTCAATCTGCAACATGGTTTATTCCTCCGCCAAAAGCGCAAGCTCCTCCTGCTTTTCATAAAGCTCCAAAAGCTCGTTTTCCGCCTCTTCCTTTTCCTCGTACAAAGCGGCCAGGCGCACATGGTCGCTGCCGCACTCTTCCATTTCCTCTTCCAGCTCTTCCAGCCGTTTTTCCAAAGCTCCGATGCGCTTTTCCACTTCCCGGCGCATTTTCCGGCTTTCCCGGGTCTCTTTTCCTCCGCTGCGGCTCTTTTCCTTTTTCTCCTTTTTCTCCGGCTTTTCTGTCTTCTCCGGGATCATGCTCTGCATCTGGGCCTGCTGCCGTTTCTTGGCCTGCTGGTATTCCTCATAGGTGCCGATATAATCCTGGATCTCTCCATTTTCAAAGGCCCAGATCCGGGTGGCAAACCGGTTGATAAAATACCGATCATGGGAAACGAAGATCATGGTCTCGCTGAAATCGTCGATGGCATCCTCGATCCATTCCTTGGTGAGGATATCCAGGTGGTTTGTGGGTTCGTCCAGAAACAGGGTGTTGATCTCGCTGTTCATAAAGATGCACAGCTTCAGTCGGGCCTTTTCTCCGCCGGAGAGCACCGATACTTCCTTGAACACCGTCTCTCCCTGAAAGCCATAGGCCGCCAGCCGGTCCCGGCTGTCCTGCACATCCAGATTGGTTTCATAGAGCATGGTATCCAGGATGTTCCGCTCCGGATGGGCAAACTCCACCACCTGAGGCAGGTACCCCACCCGCAGCCCGGCCCCTTCATAGATCCGGCCGGCAAAAGGAGGCAGCTTGCCCAGAAGGGTGCTGACCAGGGTAGTTTTGCCGCAGCCATTGTCCCCGATCACCGCCACCCGTTCGCCCCGGAGGATGATCTTGTCCAAGGGCTGGTGGAAGGGATGGTCATAGCCCGCCTGCAGGCCGGAGAGCTGATAGACCTCGTCCCCCGAACGGCCCGCTTCCTTAAAGCGGTTTTTCATCTTGTGTTCCTGGCGAATGGTCTTGACCCGTTCGATCCTCTGGAGACGGCGCTCCATGGCAAAGGCCCGCTTCATCAGCTTGGCATTGCCCATGCCCCAGCCCTTCATCCGCTCCACGGTAAAGCTGAGACGGGCGATCTCCTTGTCCTGACGGCGCTTGGCAGCTTCCAGCTGCTCCATCAATTCCTGCTTTTTATCCACATAATAGCTATAATTGCCGGGGTAAACCGTCAGTTTTCCCTCCTGGATCTCAAAGATCTTCTGGGCCACCCGGTCGAGGAAATACCGGTCATGGGAGATGATGAGCACGGCCCCCTTGAAGGAATTGAGGTATTCCTCCAGCCACTCAATGGAATGGAGATCCAGGTGGTTGGTGGGCTCGTCCAGAAGCAGGATGTCGGTTTCCATCAAAATAACCCTGGCCAGGTTGACTCTTGTCTTTTCCCCGCCGGACAGGCAGTCGAAGTCCCGCTGGCGCATAGCCTGTGGGATGCTGAGGCCGCCCGCCACCTTGTTCACCGCCGTGTCCGTGTCCCAGCCGCCCAGACCCTCGAA
>JAHZHY010000161.1:3969-21129 GCA_019420045.1 Clostridiales bacterium | reverse complement strand
CATTTCGGGAGGAATGTCCAGGCCGTTTGTCATCCGGTTGTATTTGACCTCCAGCTCATAACCTCCGGCGGTCTCAAAGGCGGTTTGCAGCCGGGCATACTGATCCAGCTCCTGAGGGGTGGCTGTGCCTTCGGCCATGCGCCCTTCCAGCTGCCGCAGCTTTTCCCCCATATTCAGGATATCCTCAAAGGCCTGCATGAGCACCTGACGCACGGTGACCTCAGGGGAATATTCCGGCAGCTGATCCAGAAGGGCGATCCGGGCCCCATCCCGGATGTTCACTTCGCCGGTGTCGTACCCCTCCTTGCCCATAAGAATGTTGAACAAAGTGGTTTTACCGCAGCCGTTGGGGCCTACGATGCCCACCCGCTGGCCGGCGTACAACTCAAAGGAAATGTCCTCCAAAAGGTGAAAATCGCTGTAATATTTGTTCAGTTGATTGACTGTAATCTCTGCCATAGCATTTCCTCCATAATCAGAGACATTATACGCTGTTTTACAGTATTAAGTCAATTCCTTGCCGCCTTCTCCCTCCTTCTCATGGGAAGCCTCCCCCAGTCCCAGACGAATCAGGCTGCGAAAGACCTCCGCCTGGGAATGCTGTGGAAACTGTTTTTCTTTGATCTGCCAGACCTGCTGCTGCAAATCGGGAGACAGGGAAAAAACCAATTTCTTTTTCTCTTTCTTCATGGTGATCCCTTCTCTATGGTTCTGAACTTCTGAACCTCTGTATTATAGTGCATATGTTCTGAACTTGTCAACCCTCTGCTTGACAGAACCTATGAACCTTTGTATCATAAAACCCAAGGAGGGAATGCCATGCCCACAGAAAAACCCCGTTATACCGTCATCGTGGATCAGGAGCTCTTGCGCCGGATCGACGATTTCCGTTTTGAAAACCGGTACCCCAGCCGTTCCGCTGCCACCCAGGAGCTGATCCGCCGGGGCCTGGAGCAGCTGGAAAAAGAAAAAGAAAAAGAAGAACAAAAGCACGACGATTAGTCTCCATTCTTTCAGGAGGTGCCTTGGATGAAAAAAGTGATCTTTGGTTCGGCGTTGTTTGCTTCCGGTTTTCTCAGCGTCGCTTTGCTTCTGGCCGGAACGCTGTCTACCGAATTGACCACTGCCGCCCGCTGCCTGGCTCTCTGGCGGCTTTCTTATGTAGGACTGATGCCATTTTTTTATTTGTCCATCGCTCTGGCTGCCATCGGCTTGCTCCTGGCCCTGTGGGGACTGCTGGAACCAAAAAAATAAAGGCCCTCATGGGCCTTTATTTTTTTGCCGGATCCCAGAACAGAGGCAGAGCGGGACTTTCCCTGGTGAACACCACAAGGGAAAGGGCCAGAAAGCACAGAATCCCCACTCCCAAAGCCCCCTGCCACAAAGGCCGGGGCTGGCCCAGGAGCCGATATCCCATCCACAGACCTCCGGCCGAAGCCAGCAGATAGATCAGGATATCCACCGGCAGGCAGCTTGTGATGCCCAGGGCACTGGTATAGGCATAAAAAGCCCCGATCTGATGCACCAGATAAAACAATGTGCCGCAGGCCATGGCCCAGACCAATGTGGCCCAATTTGCCCCCGCTCCCTTTCCCAGCCACAGAATCGCCAGACACAGCGGCCAGAACCCCAGCTTGCTGTGCTCCCACACACTTTCGCTGCTGGCAAACAGCAGTCCCACCAGGGGATTTTCTCCCGACCACCCGTAAAAGAAATGGGTGGCACTTCCCACCACCCACACAAAGAGCAATGTCCACAGCATTTTCATCCCATCACCTCAAAAGAAGTGTATGCCCCCTTCCCCTCTCTCATACAAAAAACCCCGGCCGGAAAATTCCGGCCGGGGTTTGCATCGAAACAGTGGCCAACGCCACTGTTTCGAGTTTTTGCAAGGGTCTGCATGCACGCCCTTGGCATACACTGGCCCCTTGATCAGTGCAAAAAGCCACGCACAGGTCGCGGCTTTTTGCGGATTGGTGAAAAATAAAGCAAAAGCTTTCCCTTTTCTCTTCTTTCTTCACACTGATCTGGCCGGGAGTTCTAGTTCAGCAACGCAATGCCCAGGCAGATCAGAATGGGTATGGCCCCCATCACCAAAAAGCAGATACTGAGTACGCGATACACTCTGCTATCATACCCTTTGATATAGGATCGCTGGGGGCGGCGGGGATCGTAACAAACCATGATCGCATCCCCCTTTTTCAAAGGCATAGGGGATGTCCCCGCTCCTTTTCCCTGACAGACCGTCCCTTCCGCTTCATATTGATACACCGGATAAAAGGTCAGTCCGTCGGAAGTGCTTCTGCCTTTGATATCCACCACTACGCCCCGGGCCCATGCGGTGCAGTTTCTCCTTCTTTTGCCCGCAATAAAAGTCAATAGCAAAGCGGGCATCCAAAAGGCACCTCCCAAGGCGCACAGAGTCAAACAGAGCCCCAACTCCATCTGTTTTCCCCTTTCTTACAGCAGGTGGAGGCCCTCTTTCAGCTCCTGCTCCATGGCCCTGCGGTGCTTGGGATTATAAAGGGCCGGCGTACCGCCGGTGTGAAGGAAGAGCACCTTGCTGCCCTTGGGAATCTTTCCCGTCTCCGTCATATCCAGCAGGCCGCCGAAGGCTTTGCCGGTATAACAGGGGTCCAGCAAAATGGCTTCCTTCTGGCCCATGGTGTAAATAGCCTGACGGGCCCTCTCGTCCACCGAGTTATACCCTTCTCCCACATAGCCCTTTTCAATGAGGAAATCTTCCCTTTTGGCATCTTCCGGCAAACCAAACTCCTGGCAGGCTTCCCGATAATATTCCATCAGCCGCTTCTCCTTGGCCTCGCCAAAGGGAGAGATGGCCACCCCCAACACTTTGGCCGAAAGCCCTGCATACCGTGCCCCCATGAAAAGTCCCAGGTAGGTGCCCAGACTTCCGGCGGCACAGGCGATATAGTCCGGAGAAAGATCCATCTCCGCCAGCTGATCCTTCATCTCCAGGGCGCACTCAAAATATCCCCGCAGTCCCACGGTGTTGGAACCGCCCACCGGGATCTCATAGACCTTTTCTCCCTGCTTTTCATAATGCTCCCGCACCTGCTGGCCAAAGAGTCTGTTCTGTTCTCCTTCGTCGGAGCCATCGCTGGGCTTGATCCATACCTCGGCCCCCATGATCCGGTCCAGCAAAATGTTGGCATTGATGCCTTCCGGATGATCGTCCAGGCAAAGAATGGCGCATTTCATGCCATATCGAGCGGCCACCGCCGCTGTGAGCCGGCCGTGGTTGGTCTGGGCGCCGCCATAGGTGAGCAGCAATGTGGCCCCCTGCCTTTTGGCGTCCCACAAAAGGTATTCCAGCTTCCGCAGCTTGTTGCCGCCCATCCCCAGATCGGTCATATCGTCCCGCTTGATGAAAAACTCACAGCCGGTCATGGCCGAAATGGCAGGCAGATGCTGGATGGGTGTGGGAAGTGTGATAAAATGTTCCTTGTCGTATCCGAACAGCATGGCGCATTCCTCCTTTTCTGATTACAATCAGTGTACTCCGAATCCTTACCAAAAAGCAAGAGCGCCGAGGATTTCCGGCGCTCTTGCTGCGTCGAAAAAGTGGCTCAACCCACTTTTTCGAATTTTTGCAAGGGGCTGCCTCTTCTCCCTGACCAAATAAATTTCCCAACAGTCTGAGAGCATCGGGAATTTTCGGCGCTCTTTTTCTGATTTAGTCTTTCAGCTGGCTGTTTTTGATGTCGGTGATGAGCATATGCCCTGGTGCATGGGTGATGGCAAAGGGCAGTCTGGCCTCTGTCAGCACATTCTGAGGGGTGACGCCACAGGGCCAGAACACCGGCACTTCCCCAGGGGCAATATCCACCGCCTGGCCGTAATCGGGCCGGGCAATATCCGCAATGCCGATCTCCGCCGGAGAACCGATGTGTACCGGCGCGCCGTGGACCCGGGGCATGGCTGCGGTGACGGTCACCGCCCGCACCACTTGGGACGGGGGCATGGGGCGCATGCTCACCACCATGTTCCCATGGAAAACGCCGGCACTATGGCAGGGGATACTGGTGCGGTACATGGGCACATTCCGCCCTTGCTCAATGTGGCGCACCGGCACTCCGGCCTCCAGCAAGGCCGCTTCAAAAGAAAAGCTGCATCCAATGAGAAAACTCACCAGATCATCCCGCCAAAGTTCTTCCACCTGGGTGTATTCCCCGGCCAGTTCCCCATTCCGATACAGCCGGTACCGGGGAAAATCCCGGGCGATATCCACATCCTGTGCCAAAAAAGATAATCTGCGGCTTCCCACCTCGCTGACCTCCAGCACCGGGCAGGCCCGGCTGTTCCGCTGAGCAAAGAGCAAAAAATCATAGGCGTGCTCTTTGGGCAGTACCACCAGATTGCACTGGGCATATCCCATACACAGCCCTGCTGTGGGACCGTCATACTCCCCTCGCCGAATGGCCTGACGCACCTGCTGAGGCGTCAGTCCGCCCATTTCTTCCAGTTTCATCTGTCCCGCTCCTTTCCCTTTTCGGTTACAGCGCCGCCTGTGCTGGCTGGATCGCCTGGCGCAACTGACGAAGCACCTGGAGATTCTCATCCAGACTCAGTCCGTCCACACTGCTCTGCCGTTTTCCAGTGACGCCGTCCACTCCCCCGGCCTCTACCACCTGGGAGAGCAGCTGCTCTTCCTGCTCGTCATCGGGGAGCAGCCACCGGCCGGTGCGGCGGCTGAGAAGGGCCTCCACACCCCATCCCCACCAGTTGGACACGCCGGAGGCCAGGGCATGATCGGCCCCCACCCTGGCGCAGATGGTTTCCCCATGGGGCACGCCTTCCCGGATCTGCCGGGAGAATGTGCCCATGCCCAGTTCATTGCCACCGTCGCCAATGGCGATGGAGCGGGGAGCCTTTTCCAGCAGAAGATCGGTGTCGGCCACCAGATGGTCGATCACCTGGCCCCGCATATTGTGGTAGTGGCCGTCCTCTCCCTTGCCGGGCCGCTCGATGGCAATGACCAGATCGGGCTTTTCCGAAAGGAGCTTTTCACAGTCCTCCCTGGCCCGCTCCTGCTCCACGCAGCGGCAGGAGGCCTCGGGCGCTCTGTGGCGGCAGGCCGCTTCCACCAAAGGCAGGCTCCACCGGTCGGTGACTACCGTCACCTCTTTTCCCAGCTGGGTCAGGCCATGGGCAATATGAGCCGCTCCCACCGGGCCATCGGTCTCTCCCACCTCAGCCGCCGCCACGGGAAATCCGGTGAGGATCATCACCTTTTGGGCCTCTATCATCTCATCTACCATGGCGTTCAGATCGGCCAGAGGCAATTTCCCCAAAAGCCCACGCTCTCCCGGGTCCCAGGTGAGAATATGCGCCAGTTCTTCGCTCTTTTCCATGTGAACATCCCCCATATTCCAAAAAAAGATCCGCCAAAAACGCCTGGCCCCCCAGACGCTTCCAACGGATCTCACCGCCGTTGGGCCAAGCCGGCAAAGGCCCGCCCCAGCGGTAAAACTCTATTTGATTCCGCCGTTATTATAGCCCCCGGAAAAGACCTTTGTCAAGGAGGAAAAAATGGTGGTATACTATATCTGATTTTTCCCGGCCCTGCCGGGGTTTGGAGGGCATTTTATATGGACTATTCCCCCGATACTGTTTTCATCACCGGTCAGGCCCGCCCCGCCAAAGAGGACGCCATCTCCCTGGTCCATGGCGTCTTTTATCTGGGACTCATTGTGGACCGGAAAACAGGGCGCATCGAAGACGCCCAGTGCAACACCATTCTGCCCATGACCGACCGGTTTGTCCACTCCCTTATCGTGGGCAAACGCCTGGTGGAAGACATGGAAGAATTGGAAAAAATCATCCGCAGCCGGTATTTTGCCCTGACCCAGCGTGCCCTGCTGGCCAGCCTGAAAGACGCCCGCAATCAATACCTGAACCTGTGCCGTAGAGAAGAAAAAATCTGATTTTTTCTTCCTTTATATAATATCAATACCGCCCCTCCCCTGGGAGAGGCGGTTTTTTCTTTTTTCCCCTTGACATTTTGCTCCCTTCTGTTAAAATATTGCTTAAAATATTTTATTTAAAATTTTTTAAGTAAAATATTTGAACCAATTTACAAAAAGAAATGAGGATTTTATCATGTTTGACAAAGTGAAAGAGATTATTGTGGACACCCTGGACTGCAACGCCGACGATGTGACCATGGAGGCCTCCCTCACCGAGACCCTGGGCGCCGACAGCCTGGACGCTGTGGAGCTGCAGCTGGCTCTGGAGGATTCCCTGGGCGTTTCCATCCCCGATGACGCTCTCACCCAGATGAAGACAGTGGGCGATATCGTCAATTACCTGAACGCCAACCACTAAATCTCCCGGGAGGGAACATCCATGACCCAAGCTGAATTGTTCGCTCTCATGGACCGCTTTGACCAAAGCGGTCTTTGGGAGCTTTGTTATCGAACAGGGGAAGAAAAAATTACCCTGCGGAAGGGTCCGGCGGCTCCCCTGCCCCCGGCGCCTCCGGCAGCGGCCCCTATGGCCCCTGCCGCTCCCGCTGTCCAAAACGCCGCCCCCGCAGCCCCGGCCCCTGCTCCTGAGAAGGAGGGCAAGGAAGTCACCGCCCCGCTGGTGGGCACTTTTTATGTGGCTCCCGCCCCGGGCGAAGAGCCCTTCGCCCCGGTGGGAAAACGGCTGCAAAAAGGCGATACCCTTTGCCTCATCGAGGCCATGAAAATGATCAACCAGGTCCCCGCTCCCTTCGATTGCGAAGTGCTGGAGGTTCTGGGAGAAAACGGCCAGCTGGTTTCCTTTGGCCAGACCCTGTTCCGCCTCAAGGAGTGCTGATATGTTCAAGCGTATTTTGATTTGCAACCGGGGAGAGATCGCCCTTCGCATCATCCGGGCCTGCCGGGAGATGGGCATCGAAACGGTGGCCGCCTATTCCCAGGCCGACGAAGGCAGCCTGCCCACTCAGCTGGCCACCCGGGCGGTGTGCGTGGGACCGGCCAAGGCCGCAGACAGCTATCTCAATCCCTGCGCCCTGCTCACCGCCGCCCAGCTCACCGGCTGTCAGGCCATCCACCCCGGCTACGGCTTTCTGTCGGAAAACGCCGAGTTTTCCGATCTGTGCCGGGACTGCGGCATCCAGTTCATCGGCCCTTCGGGCCATGTGATCCGCCAGATGGGCAACAAAGCTGCCGCCCGGCGGCTGGTCTCCCAGAAAGGCGTGCCGGTGGTGCCCGGCTCCCCCGGCCCGGTGGCCGATGTGGAGGAAGCCCGGCAGGCGGCAGAGAAGGCCGGCTACCCGGTGCTCATCAAAGCCAGCGCCGGAGGGGGCGGCCGGGGCATGCGCCGGGTGAACGCCCCAGAAGAGCTGGAAAGCGCTTTCCAAGCCGCCCAGGCCGAATCCATGGCCTGTTTTGGTTCCGATGAAATGTATGTGGAAAAGTTGATCCTCCATCCCCGGCACATCGAAGTGCAGATCCTGGCCGATTCCCAAGGTCATGTGATCCATCTGGGAGAGCGGGATTGTTCCATCCAGCGGAAAAACCAGAAGCTGATGGAAGAATCCCCCGCCCGTGGTCTGACCCCTGCTCTGCGGGAGCAAATGGGCCGGGACGCCGTGCTGGCAGCTCAAGCGGCAGGCTATGTGGGGGCCGGCACCATCGAGTTCGTCATGGACCAGGAAGGCCATTATTATTTCATCGAAATGAATACCCGCATCCAGGTGGAGCATCCGGTGACCGAAATGGTCACGGGGGTAGACCTGGTGCAGGAACAGATCCGCATTGCCGCCGGCCTGCCCCTGTCCTACTCCCAGGAGGACATCCATCTGGAGGGCCACTCCATCGAATGCCGCATCAATGCGGAAGATTTCCGCCGGGGCTTCCTTCCCTGTCCGGGAAAAACGGAGTTTCTCCACCTGCCCGGCGGCCCCGGCGTGCGAGTGGACACCGCCCTTTATACCGGCTATGAACTGAGCCCCTATTATGACTCTCTGGCCGCCAAAGTCATTGTCCACGCCCCCACCCGTCTGGGAGCCATCCGGCGGATGCGCCGGGCCTTGGAGGAACTGGTGATCGAAGGATATTCCACCACCGCCCCTCTGGCCCATCTGATCCTCTATCACCCCGACTACATCCGGGGCCGCTATGACACCGGCTTCCTGGATCAAAACCTTGACACCCTGCTCCAGTGGGAACCCTGTGGAGAGAAGGAGCTGTGATTGACCCATGACAAACTTTTTTTCTTCCCAGCGCCAGCGGCTATTTCAGCTGAAGGCCATGCGGGACAGCGCCGCCCCTCAGAACGCCGGCTCCCAGCCGGTAAATGAGTCCCAGCCCTTTGTCCAGTGCCCCGGATGCGGCAGCGCCCTCACCCGGCGGCAGCTGGCCGAGACCATGTGGGTCTGCCCTTCCTGCGGCCATCATTTTCCCATGGATGCCTATTACCGTCTGAAAACCATTCTGGACGATCACAGCTTCCGGGAACTGGACCGGGATCTCACCGCCCGGGACCCTCTCCATTTTCCTGGCTATGACAAAAAACTGCTGAACAAGCAGCAAAGCACCGGCCTGACCGAAGGCGTGGTTACCGCCAAGGGCCGCATCGGCGGCCATGGGGTCGTTGTAGGTGTGATGGACAGCCGCTTCTTCATGGGCAGTATGGGTGTGGCTCTGGGAGAGAAAGTCGCCCGTGCTGCCGAAAAGGCCCAGAAGTACAAATTGCCCCTCATCCTCTTCACCGCCAGCGGTGGGGCCCGGATGCAGGAGGGCATTCTGTCTTTGATGCAGATGGCCAAGACCAGCGCCGCCATAGAGCGATTCTCCCAGGCGGGCGGGCTTCTGATCGTCTGCCTCACCCACCCCACCACCGGGGGTGTCACCGCCAGCTTTGCCTCCCTGGGAGATATCACCCTGGCCGAGCCCGGAGCCCTCATCGGCTTTGCCGGACCCCGGGTCATTCAGCAGACCATCGGCCAAAGTCTGCCCCAGGGCTTCCAGCAGGCGGAATTTTTGCAGGAGCACGGCTTTGTGGATCAGGTGGTGCCCAGATCCCAGATGCGCCCCACCCTCATCAGACTGCTTGACCTGCACCGGGGAAGGAGAAAACGATGAACTGCATGATGGAACAAACCGAGCGCCAGCTCCAGTCCCTCCGCGCCCAGATCGGTCAGCTGGGGGACGATGCCGCCAGCCAGATCCGCCGGGAGCAGCTGCGGCGGGACATGAAGCAGCTGCTGGAAGCCTGTCGCACCCTTTCTCCCGCCGACAAGGTCTATCTGGCCCGGCACCCTTCCCGCCCCGGAACGGCCGACTACATCTCTGCTCTGTTCACCGATTTTTTTGAACAGCAGGGAGACCGTCTGTCTGCCGAGGACGGCAGTATCTATGGAGGCATTGCTCTGTTTCACGGCAAGCCGGTGACGGTGATGGGCCACCGGAAAGGAAAAGACCTGCAGGAAAACCTGCGATGCAATTTCGGTATGCCCAACCCGGAGGGCTACCGGAAGGCTCTGCGCCTGATGGAAGGAGCGGAAAAATTCCGCCGCCCCATCATCACCTTTATCGACACTCCGGGGGCCTATCCGGGCATGGCCGCCGAGGAAAAGGGCCAGGGCAGCGCCATTGCCCACTGTCTGGCCGCCATGAGCCGTCTGACCGTTCCCTTGATCGCGGTGGTCACCGGCGAAGGGGGCAGCGGCGGCGCTTTGGCCCTGGGCATGGGCAACAGTGTGCTCATGCTGGAACACGCTATTTATTCTGTGCTCTCCCCCGAGGGCTTCGCCTCCATTCTGTGGAAGGATTCCTCCCGCAGCGGAGAGGCCGCCCAGGTAATGGGCCTGACCGCCCAGGATCTTCTGAATCTGGGTGTCATCGACGAGATCATCCCCGAGCCCTTGGGCGGCGCCCACCAAAACCCCAAGCAGATGTACCGCCGCCTGGATGCCGCTCTGACAGAGCAGTTGGAGCGCCTTTCCAAAATCAAAGACCTGCAGCGCCACCGGTTCGGCAAATACCGGGCTATGGGCAATGGATTTTTACATGATACCGGGAGGGATAGCCAATGACCGGACTTCAGATTTTGGGCACCGGCCGGAGCCTTCCCGCAAAAGTGCTCACCAACGAGGATATGCGCCGGTTTGTGGACACCAGTGACGAATGGATCACAAGCCGCACCGGCATCCACACCCGGCATCTGTGCCAGGAGGAAACCTGTACCACCCTGGCCGCCCAGGCCGGACAAAAGGCCCTGGAAGCCGCGGGGCTTTCCCCCAAAGACATCGGCCTTTGCATTGTGGCCACCTTCACTCCCCAGTGGGCCACTCCTTCTGTGGCCTGCCTGGTGCAGAAGGAACTGGGACTTCCCTACGGCATCCCTTGTTTTGACTTAAACGCCGCCTGCAGCGGCTTTTTATACGCTTTGGACACCGCCCGGGCTCTGCTGACAGCCCACGACACCAAATACGCCCTGGTCATCGGCGCCGAGCAGATCAGCCAGGTGCTGGATTTCTCCGACCGGAGCACCTGCGTGCTCTTCGGGGATGGAGCCGGTGCGGCGGTGGTCACACTTTCCCCACAGCATCCCTATGCCAGTCTGCTGGGCTCCGATGGCGCCCAGAGCTGCATCTGGGCAGAAGGCCCCGGCCCTGATCCCAGCCATCTGCAGATGGACGGCAAAGCGGTGTTCCGCTTCGCTGTGGACATCATTCCCCGGGCCGTCCATGAGCTTTTGGAGAAAACCGGCCTTTCCCTTTCCCAGATCCACCATGTGGTGTGCCATCAGGCCAACAGCCGCATTCTGGATTACGCCGCCAAAAAACTTCAGGCCCCGGAAGGGCTTTTCTATCAGAACATCGGCCGCTACGGCAACACCAGCGCTGCCAGCATCCCCATCTGTCTGGATGAAATGGCCCGGGATGGGCTGCTCACGCCGGGCAAACGGGTGCTCTGCGTGGGCTTTGGCGCGGGACTGACCTGGGGCGCCTGCCTCCTCACCTTCTAAACACAGAGAAAGGATCACACCATGAAACTCAATGCACTTCTGGGAACTGAGTTCCCCATCATCCAGGGCGGCATGGCCAACATCGCCACCGCTCCCTTTGCCGCCGCCGTCTCCAATGCCGGGGCCCTGGGGCTCATCGGCGCAGGCGGCATGGACGCCGACACCCTGCGCCAGCACATCCGTCAGTGCCGTGAGCTCACCGACAAGCCCTTCGGCGTCAACATTATGCTGATGAACCCCGCCGCCCCAGAAATGGCCCAGGTAGTGGTGGAAGAGCAGGTTCCCGTGGTGACCACCGGCGCCGGAAGCCCGGCTCCCTATATGGACGCCTGGAAAAAGGCGGGCATCAAGGTTATTCCGGTGGTGGCCGCTCCCCTGCTGGCCAAGCGTCTGGAAAGCTATGGCGCCGATGCCATCGTGGCCGAAGGCACCGAAAGCGGCGGCCATGTGGGCGAAATGACCACCATGGCGCTGGTCCCCCAGGTGGTGGACGCCGTAAACATCCCTGTGATCGCCGCCGGCGGCATTGCCGATGGCCGTCAGCTGCTGGCCGCTTTTGCCCTGGGGGCCTGCGGCGTGCAGGTGGGCACCTGCCTGCTGGCAAGCCAGGAATGCCCCATCCACCAAAACTACAAAAAAGCCGTGCTGGGGGCCAAGGGCAGCGATACCGTTGTCACCGGACGCATCGCCGGAACCCCAGTGCGTATTCTGAAAAACAAGATGGCCCGGGAATATGTCACCCAGGAAAAAGCAGGCGCCGACAAGATGGAGCTGGAAAAATACACCCTGGGCAGTCTGCGCCGGGCGGTCTTTGAAGGCGACACCGACTACGGCAGCCTGATGGCCGGACAGGTGGTGGGTCAGCTTCACGAAATCCGCCCCCTGCGCCAGATCTTCGAAGATCTGATGGCAGGCTATAACCGGCAGCTTCAGGCTTTGACGGAGGAAACAAAATGAGCACCCTCACTCTTGCCGGACACACTCTTTCCCTTCCCATCGCCCAGGGCGGCATGGGAGTGGGCGTCTCTTTGGGACGGCTGGCGGGCCATGTAGCCGCATTGGGCGGACTGGGCACCATCAGCACCGCCGTCACCGGCTTTCAGGAGCCGGATTTTGAAACCGATCCCGATGGAGCCAATCTGCGGGCGCTGAAAAGCCATGTGCAGCAGGCCCTCTCTCTGGCAAAAGGCGCCGGGGTGGTGGCCATCAACGCCATGGTAGCCACCCGGCAATATGCCGACAGCATCCGTGCCGCCGTGGAAGCCGGTGTGCAGGCGGTGATCTCCGGTGCCGGCCTGCCCATGGACCTGCCCGGCATCGTTCCCGAGGAAAAGGTGGCCCTGGGCCCCATCGTCTCCTCCGGACGGGCTGCGTCTCTCATCTGCCGGGCCTGGGATAAACGCTTCCACCGCGCTCCCGACCTGGTGGTGGTGGAAGGCAGCCAGGCAGGAGGACATCTGGGCTTTTCCCATGAGCAAATGCGGGAGCACACCGCCCCCTCTTTGGAAACCATCGTGAAGGAAGTGAGCGATGCTCTGGCTCCCTTCCGTGAAAAAGACAAAAAATCCATCCCGGTATTTGCCGCCGGAGGGGTATGGGGCCGGGAAAAGATGGCCGGATTGCGTCAGGCCGGAGCCGACGGCGTCCAGCTGGCCACCCCCTTTATCGCCACCGAGGAATGTGACGCCAGCCAGGGCTTCAAAGATGTAATTCTGGAAGCCCGGGACGAGGATGTGTGCATCATCCCCAGTCCGGTGGGCATGCCTGGCCGGGCGGTGCGCACGCCCCTGCTTCAGCGTCTGGAAAGAGAAAAACGGCTGAAACCGGAAAAATGCATTTCCTGTCTCACCCCCTGCAATCCCAAAACCGCCCCTTACTGCATCTCCCGGGCGCTGATCCGGGCCGTGCAGGGCGACCGGGAAAACGGTCTGTTTTTCTGCGGCGGCAAGGTGGGGCAGATCAATAAAATGACCACCGTCCGTCAGTTGATGGAGCAGCTGATGAGGGATTGGAGGAACGAAGAATGAAACTGGCTTTTTTATACGCCGGACAGGGCAGCCAGCATGCCGGAATGGGGCAGGATCTTTATGAAACCTATCCCCTGTTCCGCCAGATCCTGGACGATGCGCCGGTGGATTTTGATTTGAAAAAACTGTGCTTTGAAGGGCCGGAGGACCAGTTGTCCCAGACCCGATACACCCAGCCCTGCATGGTGGCCTTTGCGGCCGGGATCACCGCCCTTTTGAAAGAACGGGGCATCACACCCTTGGCCGCCGCCGGACTGAGCCTGGGTGAATATTCCGCTCTCCAGGCCGCCGGGGTCTTTACTCCCCGTGAAGCCATCGCCCTGGCCGCTTTCCGTGGGAAGGCCATGGAAGAAGCCGCTCAAGGTATGGAAAGCGCCATGTATGCTGTATTAAACCTGGACCGGAACACGCTGGAAGAAGTGTGCCGGAAAGCCTCTGAGAAAGGTCCGGTGTATCTGGCAAACTACAACTGCCCCGGTCAGATCGTCATCGGCGGCAGCCGGGAAGGTGCGGAGGAAGCCTGCCGTCTGGCGCTGGAAGCCGGTGCCCGCCGTTGCCTGCCTTTGAAGGTGAGCGGTCCTTTCCACACCCCTCTCATGGCCCCTGCCGGAAAGGCTCTGGAAGAACATTTTGCCGGTCTTTCCTTTGGCGAAATGGCTTTCCCCGTCTATTTCAACTGCCTGGGACGGCCCAAAACAGCAGAGGAAACCATTCCTCAGCTTCTGGTGCGCCAGGTGCAGACCAGCGTCTACATGGAAGACACCATCCGCCATATGGCCGATGCAGGCATTGATACCATTGTGGAAGTGGGGCCGGGCAAAGCTCTGTCGGGCTTTGTGAAAAAGACCGCCCCCCAGATCAGAACCATCCCGGTGGAAACAGCCCAACAGCTGGAGGACGCCGTGACACTGTTGAAAAAGGAGAATTGACATGGATCTCAAGGGAAAAAATGCCCTGGTCACCGGCGGCAGCCGGGGAATCGGCCGGGCCATCTGCCTGGAACTGGCCGCCCGGGGTGCCAATGTGCTGGCAGGCTACGCCGGGAGAGAAGAGGCCGCGTTGGAGACCGTCCGGCTCTGCCGGGAAAAGGGCGTGGAAGCCGAAGCCATCCAGGGCGATGTGTCCAAAGCCGCCGATGTGCAGGCCATGGTGGACAAAGTGCTCAAGACCTGGGGCACACT
The DNA here is from genome assembly GCA_019420045.1 of Clostridiales bacterium. GTDB lineage: Bacteria > Bacillota > Clostridia > Oscillospirales > Butyricicoccaceae > Pseudobutyricicoccus. The sequence continues at coordinate 6,935 of JAHZHY010000161.1, read as the reverse complement.
GGACATCCTGGTGTGCAATGCCGGCATCACCCGGGACAATCTGGCCATGCGCATGAGCGAAGAGGACTTTGACGCCGTGCTGGACGCCAACCTGAAAGGTGCCTTCCTTTGCATGAAGGCCGCCTGCCGTCCCATGATGAAGCAGCGCTTCGGCCGGATCATCTGCCTGTCCAGCATCGTGGGTCTGCGTGGCAACGCCGGTCAGGCCAACTACGCCGCCAGCAAGGCGGGGCTCATCGGCATGAGCAAATCCTTTGCCAAAGAACTGGCCGCCCGGGGCATCACCGTCAATCTGGTGGCCCCCGGCTTTATCGAAACCGATATGACTGCTGTTTTGCCGGAAAAGGTCCGGGAAGGTCTGCTGTCCTCCATTCCCATGGGCAAGCTGGGCCAGCCGGAGGATGTGGCCCGGGCAGCTGTCTTTTTCGCCCAGCCGGAAGCCGGTTACATCACCGGTCAGGTGCTGTGCGTCGACGGCGGCATGGCCGTTTAAAGGAGGAAAACACCATGGATCAGAACAGAAGAGTGGTCGTCACCGGCATGGGCATCATCAGCCCCCTGGGCTGCGGCCTCACGGCCTCCTGGCAGGGCGCCAAAGAGGGCAAATGCGGCATCAGCCCCATCACCTTGTATGACACCGAGGGCCAGAAGGTCAAGCTGGCTGGCGAGGCCCACGGCTTTGATGCAGAAAACTACATGGACAAACGGGAAGCCCGGAAAATGGACCGGTGCAGCCAGCTGGCCATTGCCGCCGCCCAGGAAGCCTTTCAGATGAGCGGTCTGGATATGGAAAAAGAAGATCCTCTCCGCTGCGGTGTGCTGGTGTCCAGCGGCATCGGCGGACTGATCACCATCCAGAACGAATGCCTCAAGGGCAACGAAAAAGGCTGGGACCGTGTCTCCCCCTACTTTATTCCCATGGCTATCGCCAACATGAGCGCCGGGCATATCGCCATCCAGCTGGGATTCCAGGGAATGTGCTCCTGTTCGGTCACGGCCTGCGCTTCGGGCACCAATGCCATCGGCGACGCCATGCGCTACATCCGCCATGGCTATGCCGATGTGATGCTCTGCGGCGGTACCGAAGCCAGCATTACCCCTCTGGGAATGGGCGGCTTCACCTCCCTCAAAGCCCTGTGTACCAATCCCGACCCTGCCCGGGCCTCCATTCCCTTTGACAAAGAGCGTAGCGGTTTTGTCATGGGCGAAGGCGCCGGTATGCTGATGCTGGAAAGCTATGAACACGCCAAAGCCCGGGGCGCCGTTATTCTGGGCGAGGTGGCCGGTTACGGCGCCACCTGCGATGCCCACCATATCACTGCTCCCTGCCCCGACGGCCGTGGTGCCGCCCAGGCCATGACCATGGCCCTGGAAGATGCGGGCATCACCCCGGAACAGATTGGCTATATCAACGCCCACGGCACCTCCACTCCCCTCAATGACGCCGGTGAGACCCTGGCGGTGAAAAAGGCCTTTGGCGATTACGCCTACAAACTGGCCATGAGCTCCACCAAGTCCATGACTGGTCACCTGCTGGGGGCTTCCGGCGCAGTGGAGGCCATCTTCACCCTGATGGCTCTGAAAGAGGGCTTCCTGCCCCCCACCATCCACTATCAGGTGCCCGACGAACAGTGCGATCTGGACATCGTGCCCAACACCGGGCGGAGCCAGAATATTTCCTATGCCATGTCCAACTCTCTGGGCTTCGGCGGACACAACGCCAGCCTGGTTTTTCACGCCTTTGAGGAGGAACAACAATAATGGAACTGGATATCAATCAGATCAAAGAAATTCTGCCCCACCGCTATCCCTTTCTCCTGGTGGACCGGATCACCCATCTGGAGCCGGGAGTGCGGGCCGTGGGCCGCAAATGTGTCAGCGGCAATGAAGCCTTTTTCCAAGGCCATTTTCCCCAGAAACCGGTGATGCCCGGCGTTCTCATCATCGAAGCCATGGCTCAGGTGGGCGCCGTCATCCTTCTGTGTGAAGAGGAGTACAAAGGCCGCATCGCCCTGTTCGGCGGCATCAAAAAAGCCCGCTTCAAGCGTCAGGTGGTGCCGGGAGATGTGCTGGAACTGGAGTGCGTTCTCACCCAGATCCGGGGCTCGGTGGGCATCGGCCAGGCCACGGCCAAGGTGGACGGCCAGCTGGCCGCCACAGCAGAACTTCTCTTCGCTGTGGAATAAGGCCCATTGATGCCTCGCCCCAAATCTGATATAGTTAAAAAAGGTTCGCAAGAAAGGGGCCACAGGGCATGTTGCAGCAAAGTTTTTCCGAAGTGTATACCAAATTCAAGCTTCATTTTTATCAGAAGGTCTTCAGCAAATTCGGCAGCCGGGAAGCCACCCTCACCACGGTGGAGACCTTCTGTATGGAAATCATCCAGGCTATGGGGTCTCCCACCGTCAATGAGTTTGCCAGTTTCGTGCACATTTCTCCTCCCAATGCCGCTTATAAGGTGAACAGCCTGATCCAAAAAGGCTATCTGAAAAAAGTCCAGTCCCAAAGTGACCGGCGGGAATATCACATCGTTCCCACCCAGAAATACATGGACTATTACAATGTGAGTTACACCTATCTGTCCACCGTCCTTCAGCGTGTGGAAAACCGCTTTCCTCCGGAAGATGTGAAGAAGCTGGAAGAAATGCTTCAGGTGATCTCCCGGGAGCTGATGCCGGAGATTCCCATCCAGGTACAGAATTCCGTACCGGAATAAAAAAACAAAACCTCCCCGAACCCAAGGGTTCGGGGAGGTTTTTTGTCATTCTAGTGTTTGGAATCAGGCCTTCCAGCTGATATCCTCAAACCGGATATGGCCGCCGGCGTTGATTGCCACGCCCTGCAGGTCGCTGTCATAGGCCCGCAGCAGCACGCTCTGGTACAGTGTGGCCTGGGAGCACAGCTCATTGAGGCGCACAGTGGCCTGCTTCAGAACCACTTCTCTGGCCTCGGGGTCCACAGTGGCT
>JAHZHY010000161.1:0-3959 GCA_019420045.1 Clostridiales bacterium | reverse complement strand
AGCCGGGTGGTATTGGCCCCACCGATGGACTTGCTGTGGTACACACCCACCAGGTAGGAGACCATGTCGCTGGGGGAATAACCGCCAATGGAAGCGGTGTAGTTGCCATCCGCTGTGGCGGAAAGATAGGTGGCCAGGTCCATGCTTTCGATCTCACAGTTGATGCCGATCTCGCTCAAATTGGCCTGGATTACCTCAGCTGCACGCTTTTTGGTGTCGTTGGAGCAGATGATGCTCATTTCCACCGAAGCCGGGTCCACGCCGGAAGCGTCCATATATTCTTTGGCCTTCTTCACATCAAAGGTGTCGGCGCCTTCATCGGTAGAGCCCAGCATTCCCATGGGGCTGGCCGAATACACCGGGGTGGCAATGCCGTTGAGAGCCGCGGCGATGATATCGTCACGGTTGATGGCCGAGTTGATGGCATGACGCACATTCTGATTGTCCAGACCGGGCTTTTCGTTGTTGAGCATCAGCCAGTTGATGTTGGTGGAATCGTGCTTCAGCAGGGTGAACTCATCGCTGCTTTCGATGCGCTCCACATCCATGGCTTCCACTTCGATAATCATATCCACTTCCCCGGCTTCCAGGGCAATGGTACGGGAGGAACCTTCGGGGATGATCTTCCAGGTCATGCTCTTGATGGCCGGAGCGCCGCCGAAGTAGTCCTCAAAGGCCTTGAATTCCACACTGTCGCCCCGCTTCCACTCTACAAACTGGAAGGGGCCGGAGCCGATGGGGTTTTCATTGAAGTCGTTGCCGTTGTCCAGCAGCTTCTTGGGCAGGATGGCGTTGGCATGATGGCACAGATCGTACAGCAGGGTTGCGGAAGGGCCGTCGGTGACGATCTTGACGGTGTAATTGTCCACAGCCTCCACGGTGAGGATGCACCGGTTATACAGATTGACTTCCGGACAGGTCTTGGAATAGGTGATGGAAGCTGCTACATCCTGAGCGGTCAGCTCGCTGCCGTCATGGAACTTGACGCCCTGCTTCAGGTGGAAGAGCCACTCGGTATCGCTGACATTTTCATATGTATCCACCAGACTGGGTTCCGGGTTCAGATCGGCATCGGTGCGGAAGAGTGTGCTGTAAGTCAGCTTGTTCATATAGTCACCGGCCACCGAGTTGTGGTCATAGGCTCCCAGAGTGGGGGTCTCGCTCATAGTGGCTATCACCAAGCTATCCTTGTCGTTCTTGTTCGATTCTCCCTTGTCTGTGCCTCCACCTTGTTGGCTGCATCCAGCCAGCAAAGACAGACTCATGGAAAGCACCGTCACAAGACTGATCAGATGTTTCTTTCCCTTGTTCATTGTTGACACCTCTTACTCTCTCTTTTCTTTTCCTGCAAATTTTGCGAAATTGTGAACATTTTGTATTTTGCTCTCCCATTATATTTTCTATTTTCTCATTTTGCAATAGTTTTTTCATTTTTCAGTAATTTTATTCAATAGTCCCTGGAATTTTCCTGTTTTTATGGTCTATTTATTTATATTTATTCATCCTCTTTGTTGTTTTTCTCCTTTGTGCTCCTTTATAAATAGATTTAACATTTGTCCATAATGTGAAAAATATAACGATTATTTATGTACAAAATAGATAAGAACCTCCCCCTCTTTTCAACAAAGCTCCATGGTTCTTACGAAATATTACGATTTGATAAAATAAATATTGCAAAAATATTTCTTACAAAATATAATTTAATCTGCAAAAGGGATTTCCCCTCGGGGGAACCAAATCAACAAATGAGGTGAAACCATGACAAACCGCAAGAATCGTTTGCTCAGCCTGCTGCTGGCCTCGGTGATGACCCTGGCTCTGCTGTCCGGCTGCAGCAAAGATACAGGCAGTTCCTCTGGTAACAGCGGCAAGGGAAAGGACAGCTTGGTGGTAGCCACCATGAGCGAAACTCCTTCCATGGGGCCCTATGACCACAACGCCGTGGCCGGAGACTATATGAACCAGCTGGTTTACAGCAGCCTGTTCGAAACAGATGCCGACCTGAATCCGGTTCCTGAACTGGTGGACACTTATGAAAACACCAGCGATACCGAGTGGCTCTTCCACCTGAAGCAGGGCGTCAAGTTCCATGACGGCAGCGACCTGACTTCGGAAGATGTGGTGGCTTCCATCACTTATGCCAAGACCTGCCCGGAAATCAACCTGCACAACGGCTCCATCCTCTCTGTGGAAGCAGTGGATGAATACACCGTCAAGATGACCACCGACGGCCCCTCCGCTACTCTGCTGTACGATCTGTGCCATCACGGCAACTCCATTGTGCCCAAGGAGCTGCTGGACAGCGGCAACGACTTCAACGAGAACCCCATCGGCTCCGGCCCCTACAAGTTCGTCAGCTGGAAGCGGGGCGACAGCATCCAGTTCGAAGCTTTTGAAGACTTCTACGAGGGCGCTCCTTCCATCAAGAACATGACCTGGAAGATCATCCCCGAAGGCTCTTCCCGCACCATTGCCCTGGAAGCCGGCGAAGTGGATATGATCATCGAAGTGGAAGCCATGGACGCTGAGCGTATCGAGAGCAACAGCGACCTGACTCTGCTGAAGCATGAATCCACCGCCATCAACTGGCTGATGCTCAACAACGAGAAGCCCGGCCTGGACAACCAGAATGTGCGTCACGCCATCAACTCTGCTATCAACCGTGACGACCTGGTGACCGTTGCCATGAACGGCATGGCTACCCCGGCCTACTCTTCCACTCCCCTTGGCATGCTGGGTTCTACTGACGAAGGTGCCGACACCTACGATGTGAAGAAGGCCCAGGAATATATGGACGCTTCCGGTGTAGACCCCAAGTCTGTGAAGATGAGCATCATCTGCTCCAACGACACCAAGAAGCGGGCTGCTGAAGTGATCCAGTCCAACCTGACCGAAATCGGCATCAACTGCGAGATCGAAAACATGGACCTGGCCACTTATCTGTCCACCACTGCGGAAGGCAACTACACCGCTTCCATCGGCGGCTATTCTTCCAGCGACATGGTCTCCTATCTGGTGGGCGTGTACCACAGCAAGTCCATTGGCGCTTCCAACAAGACCCGTCTGAACAACCCGGAAATCGACGCCCTCATCGATGAGGCCGCCGCTACCGTGGACCCCGAGGCCAGAGAGGTGGTTCTGAAGGAAGTCACCGTTCAGCTGAACGAACTGTGCTCTCAGGTCTCCCTGTACCAGGATATGTATCTGCGGGCTTATAACGCAAACCTGGAAGGCGTAGATATCAACGCCGGCGGCAACATCCGCTTCCAGGATATCAGCTGGAAGGCCTAAACCCCCTATCACCTGATCAAAACAAAAGAGTGGGATTTCAATATGAAATCCCACTCTTTTTCTATTTCTTTTTCTGGCTTTGTGTAGATAGGTTGATGCTCACTGCATCCTGTGATATACTCCAAATATCACCAGAAGGAGGTGCATTTTACATGATTGATTTCAAAAACGCTGAATACCTCAAGCTGAAACCGGTAGACAACAGTACATACAGCAACGCTTTGACACCCATGTTTGTAGATGGCGAAGAGATTATCGCCAGCTTCAAAACGATCCGAGACGGCATTGTATTTACGACGAAACGCATTTTTGCCATCAATGTTCAAGGTATCACAGGAAAAAAAGTGGACTACACTTCCTTGCCATACAGCAAGATCCAGGCATTCTCCGTAGAGACAGCCGGGGTCCTTGATCTTGACAGCGAACTGGAGCTTTGGTTCAGCGGCCTGGGCAAGGTCAAATTTGATTTTGTCTCACGAGCTGATGTTTCTCAAATTTGCAAAATGATCTCGCAACGGGTTCTTTAAAAATAGTCACTGACAAGTTACTAACAAATTCAAAAGATTAAAATAACAAAAAAACCCTGCAACCATTGAGGTTGCAGGGTTTTTGCTGGAACATCGCAACACTATAGATGCCGCTTTTCTTTAAGCATGTGCCAGAACACA
>JAHZHY010000016.1 GCA_019420045.1 Clostridiales bacterium | reverse complement strand
CTTCTGTCTCTCTTTTCCGCCTTGTGCAAAAAAGACGCTGCCCAGGCTCTGACGGTGTTTTCCCAATGTTATGACCAGGGCCGGGACATGATCTCCCTGTTTGATGAGCTTCTGTCCCTGATCCGGGATATTTATCTCATCCAATCGATAAAAAATGCCGATAACTCCCTGACCGGCTCTTTCTTCACTACGGAAGAACTGAAACAGGCCGCCAGCGAAGCTTCGCCGGAATTTCTGGACTTTGCCGCAGGAGTCATCGGCGAAACCCTTTCCCGGCTGACTCGCTCGGCCATCCGCCGGGCCGATGGGGAAATGTGCCTGCTCCGCCTGTGCCGCGGGCCGGTGCTCCTTTCTCCCGTACCTCAGCAAAACGCCCCGGCGGCGCCGGTTTCCCCAGCTGCTGCTCCGGCGGCCCCAGCCGCACCTGCGGCTTCTTCCCCGGCTTCCAAAGGGGAAAGCGCAAAGGGTAAGGGAAGTTCTTCTCCGGGAGATACCGAAGCCCGGGACCGGTTTTTTGCCGCTTTGAAGGGCACGCCCATGAACCCGGCGGCCGCCACATATATTCGCCTGGCCCATTATTCCCTCAAGGGAGATCTGCTGGTCATCGGCGTGGACGAAGAAGGGCTTTTGCTTCTGGACCGGCCCCGTGTGGTGACCCTTCTGGAACAGGCCGCCCACAAGGCCGGATTCTCCGGCGTGCGGCTGCGGAGCAAATCGGCCGCACCTGCCCAGGAAGAAGGGGCTTTGGATGAAGTACTGGACACGGCCCGAAGCCTGGGTGTGGATGTACGCGAACAGCAGGATTGAGCTTTTTCACAAAGCTCCTGGCAATACAATCAAAATACCAAAGAAAAGGTGGTTTATCCCATGAAAAAGATGCCTATGGGCGGTTTCAACATGAATAACCTGATGAAGCAGGCCCAAAAAATGCAGCAGGATATGGCCAAAAAGCAGGCCGAGCTGGAAGAGATGGAGTTCACCGCTTCCGCTGGCGGTGGCGCTGTCACCGCTACCATCAAGCAAAAGCAGCTCACCTCTCTCATCATCAAGCCGGAAGTCATCGATCCGGAGGATGCCGAAATGCTCTGCGACCTGGTGATGGCCGCCGTCAACGAGGCCATGAAGCAGTCTGATGACACCTACACCGCAGAGATGAACAAACTCACCGGCGGAATGGGCGGTCTGTTCTAATCATGAAATATTTCGCGCCGCCGGTGGAAAAGCTCATTGAGCAATTTGAGCGTCTGCCGGGCATCGGCTATAAAACGGCCCAGCGGCTGGCCTTTTTTGTGCTGGATCTGCCAAAGGACCAGGCGGAGGAATTCGCCAAAGCCATTCTGGATGCCAAACAGACGGTACACACCTGCAAGGTGTGCCAGAACCTCACCGATGGTGAAATCTGCTCCATCTGCTCTGACCCCATGCGGGACAAAGGACTGATCTGCGTGGTCACCGATCCCAAGGATGTGGTGGCTTTGGAACGCACCCGGGAATACAAGGGTCTTTACCATGTTCTTCACGGGGTGATCTCCCCCCTCAACGGCATCGGCCCCGATCAGCTGCGCATCAAGGAACTGTTGCAGCGGGTGGCCGACGAGGACATCCGGGAGGTCATCATGGCCACAAACCCGGACACCGAAGGGGAAGCCACGGCCATGTATCTTTCCCGGCTGCTCAAGCCCTTTGGGGTGGCGGTGACCCGTCTGGCCTATGGCGTGCCTGTGGGCGGGCATCTGGAATATGCCGACGAAGTGACCCTCACCCGGGCTCTGGAAGGCCGTACCCAACTCTGAATACAGCAAAAGAGCGTGCCGTTTGGCACGCTCTTTTTTATTCTTCATAGGCCAGCAGCTGGGACAGGCGCTGGGCGGTACGCTGAACCTGGGGAATGATCCGGCGGATATGCTCCGGCTCCATCCGGTGCAGCGGGCCGGAAACACTGATGCCAGCCACTACTTTTCCCGTGTAATCCCGCACTCCGGCGGCCACGCACCGTGCCCCTTGCTCGCACTCCTCATCGTCCAGGGCATATCCCTGACGCCCGATCTTCTCCAGCTCGGAAAGCAGCCCTTCCCGGGTGGTGATGGTATGGGAAGTCAGGGGTTCCAGACCATTTTCTGCGATATACTGTTCCAGGGAGTCGGCATCATCGTTGAGCAGGAAGATTTTCCCCACGCCTGTGCAATACAAGGGCGCCCTTTTTCCGATGCGCTGCATGATTTTCAGCATTCCATCGGGCCCTTCCACCACATCCACATAAACCACCTGCCGGTTTTCCTCAATGGCCAGGCAGCAGCTTTCCCCGCACCGGCTGGAAAGCTCCAGCAGCCAGGGATGGGCCAGGTTGCGGATGTCCATCTGGGAAGAGACCTGGCTGCCGATCTGGGCAAATTTCAGCGTGAGGGAATAACGCAGCGTCACCGGGTCTTGATTGGCATAGCCGTGAAGCAGCAGAGTGTTCACCAGGCGCAATGCAGTGCTGGCCGGAAGGCCGCAGGCCGCCGCCAGATCTCCCAGGCGCATAGGCTCCCGGGAAGAAGCCAGCACCTCCACCAGCTGCAATGCCTTTTCCACCGATTGATTCACTTTGGCCAGCTTCTTTTCCATGGTTCTGCCCCCGTTTTTCATTTTACACAATGAAATTATAGACTATTTGCACGGAATCCTCAACTGATTTTCGTCGCATCCTCCTTTGACTTTCCCCCATGGGGATGCTACAATAAAAACAGAAAAATGGAATCGAAATATCATTTCACTTTGTGAAATCCGCTTCCATCGTTATGAAAAGGGGTGCTTTTGATAATGAAAGAGAAAACCATGGTGATGATCCCCGGCCCCACGCCGGTGGTACGCTCCATCCAGGAGGAAATGGGCCGTGAGATCCAGGCCTTCGGCGATCCTCGCTTTGTGAAGGATTTCAAGAGCGTCATTGACGATCTGGGCCAGCTGTTCGGCTGCGACGGCAAAACATTCGTGGTGGCCGGTACCGGCACACTGGCTATGGAAATGGCCATCTCCAACATGACCCGCCGGGGAGATAATGTACTTATCGTTTCCAACGGCTTCTTCGGCGACCGGTTCATCGACATCTGTGAGCACAAAGGGCTCAACGCCGATGTGCTGAAGGCTGAATGGGGCAGCGTGGTCTCTCCGGAAGAGATCCGCAAAAAGCTGAGCGAAAAGCATTATGCCGCCATGACAGTCACCCATGTGGACACCGCCACCGGCGCCGCTGCCGACATCGCCGCCATCGGCGAAGTGATGCGTGACTTCCCCGAGACCATCTACATTGTGGACGGCGTGGCCGCCACCGCCGGTGAATATGAGAACCTGGCAGAGATGAACATCGATGTTCTCTTCACCGCCTCCCAGAAGGCCTTCGGCGTCTGCCCCGGCCTGCTTCTGCTGTGGGCCAACAAAAAGGCCATGGAAAGAAGAGCCACTCTGGGCGTCATTCCCGAGTATTACTGCGACTTTGACAAGTGGGTGCCCATCATGGACGACACCTCCAAATACTTCGCCACCCCGGCCATCAACCTGGTGTGGGCCATGAAGGAATCGGTGCGCATCATCAAGGAAGAGGGCATGAAAGCCCGCTATGAGCGCCATCTGAAGAACGCCCGGGCCATGCAGAAGGCTCTGGAAGCCATCGGTCTTGTGCCCCTGGCCAAGGAAGGCTGCCGCGCCGTGACCCTGAGCAATCTGCTCTATCCCGAAGGCATGGACGATGCCAAGTTCCGTGCCACTCTGCTGGAAGAGGGCATCATCGTCGCCGGTGGTCTGGGCGCCTATGCAGGCAAGATGTTCCGCCTGGGCCACATGGGCAACATCGACATCAATGACGAAGTGGCTGTGCTGGGCGTCATCGAAAGAGCCATGAACCAATGCGGCCAGAAGGTGCCTTACGGCAAGGCCGTGGGTATTTATCTGGAAGAAATGGCAAAATAACTTATTTTGATTCCATTGATATGCAAAAAGGGGCGGCTGAGCCGCCCCTTTCAGACTATCGAGAAACCTATATAACGAAAAGATCGTTTGCCCTACCCTTCATCAATTCGCAAAAAGCCGCGACCTGTGCGTGGCTTTTTGCACCTATCAAGGGGCAAGTGTGCGCCGAAGGCGTGCATGCAGCCCCTTGCAAAAACTCGAAAAAGTGGCTCAAGCCACTTTTTCGACACGCTCAAAGGGGCGGCTCAGCCGCCCCTTTCTTTTCTCGGAGGATTTATGGAATTCTGGCAGCTTTACGATGAAAAAACCGGTGTCCCCCTTCCCCGCTCTCATCCCCGGAGCGAACCTTTGCCCCCCGGTACATTCCATAAAGCGGTAGGGGTCTGGATCGTGGATGAGGAAAACCGCTTTCTTCTCACTTTGCGCAGCCCGGAGAAAAAGGAATATCCCCTTTGCTGGGAAAACCCCGGCGGCGGTGTGCAGTGGGGGGAAGAAAGCCTCACAGCCGCTTTGCGGGAGCTGAAGGAAGAAACAGGCATCCTGGCCCATCCGGGACAACTGCGCTTTTTGTGCTCCACCCGGGCCAAAGGACGGCAGATGGATTCCTTTCTGCTGCGCTCTTCCGTGCATCCCAAAGAGGTTCGGCTGCAAAAGGGAGAAACGGTGGCAGTGTGCCGTGTTTCCTATGAAATATTGCTGGAAATGGCCCGCACCGGCCGTCTGGCTGCTCCCATCGGCAAAACTCTGCTTCTTCTTCGCCCTGCATTGGAAAAGGCTCTGAACCAATAACGAAAAAGGCTTCTGGCATTTTGCCAGAAGCCTTTTTGAGCTATTGCTGCGAAAAATCGGGCAGGCTGTCCTCGGGCGCCATCCCCACAGCATCCTCCACCGGCAGGGAAAAAACCAGACCCCGGGCCTCCTGATTGAGCCCGGCCTGGGCACAAATGGCCTTCATAATGCCCGCCTTGTGCTTTTTTTCCACCAGCAGCAATACCATTTCCTTTTCCGACTGAATGGTCACGCCATAAAACCGGTCCCGTGCCTCATC
>JAHZHY010000160.1:2099-3324 GCA_019420045.1 Clostridiales bacterium | reverse complement strand
ACTTCGTATTCCCCGCCGGTGGCCATCATCTTCACCTTCATACCGGTGGAGAGTGTACCCTCCATGATGCGGAAATAGACAATGACACCCCGGTAGGGGTCATATTGGCTGTCAAAGATCAATGCCCGCAAAGGCGCCTGGGAATCCCCTTGGGGAGCAGGCACATTCTGCACAATATCCTCCAGCACTGCCGGAATGTTCAGCCCCATCTTGGCCGAGATCTCTGGCGCATCCAGGGCGGGAATGCCGATGATATCCTCGATCTCCCCTTTGACCCGCTGGGGATCAGCGGCGGGCAGATCGATTTTGTTCAGCACCGGCAGAATTTCCAGATCATGCTCCAAAGCCAGATAGGTATTGGCCAGGGTCTGGGCTTCGATGCCCTGGGCGGCATCCACCACCAGAATGGCACCTTCACAGGCGGCCAAAGAGCGGGACACCTCATAGTTGAAGTCCACATGACCCGGGGTATCAATCAGATTGAGGGCATAGATTTCCCCATCCTGGGCCTTGTAATTGAGCCGTACCGCCCGGGCTTTGATGGTAATGCCCCGTTCCCGCTCCAGATCCATGTTATCCAGCAGCTGGTCTTCCATTTCCCGATCGGAAACAGCGTCACAGGCCTCCATCAGCCGGTCGGCCAGCGTAGATTTGCCATGATCGATATGGGCCACAATGGAAAAATTGCGAATTTTACTTTGTTCTGTCATCCAAGGCTCCTCCTTACAGCAAATCCACGCTGGGCCCCATCGAAGATGGGACGGCCCATCGGGCCGAACCCTTCCAGCCGGAATTCACTTTCGGCTGGAATATCCAATCCACAGGGGTCCCCAGGGAGCTCTGCTTCCTGGGGATGGATTTGCCATGGTCAATGTGGGCCACAATGGAAAAATTGCGGATTTTATTTTGTTCTGTCATTTCCTTTCCTCTTTCCCGGGCAAAAATAATCCACCGCACTCCCGACCCGGAAGGAGATGCGCCATGCAAAAAGGGCTTTGCCCTATATTTCCTCAATTATAAAGTATAGCATAGCACAGCACAAAAAATCAATAAACAGTAAAAGCCCGCCAGAGCCAGGCGGGCTTTCCAAAAATACTAATTTTCCCTTTTGCTCCCCCAGAAAAAGAGAGCCACTGTGCCGGGACCGGTATGGCTACCGATGGTTGTGCCGATGCTGTTGATCTCCACTTTGCCATTGAGATGGGGGAAATTCTGTTCCACCAGA
>JAHZHY010000160.1:0-2089 GCA_019420045.1 Clostridiales bacterium | reverse complement strand
CTTGAAACGGGGAACCAGATGTCCCTGATTGTCCATATTCAGCAGCGGACAAATGTTGAGCAGTGTGCCGAACCAGCCGGAAGCCTTGGAGATTCGGCCGCCCTTGACATAGAAGCTAAGATCGGTGGAGAAAAACCAATGGTGCACATTCAGCCGGTTTTCCTCGGCCCACTGGGCCAGCTCTTCCACTCCCATGCCCTCATCCCGCAAATCGGCCAATTTATCCATCAAAAGGCCGTAGCCAGAAGAGGCTCCCAGGGAATCCACAATAAAGATCTTCCGCTCCGGAAATTTTTCCGCCAGCTCCTGCCGGGCCACATGGGCGGAATTGATGGTGCCCGAAATTCCCGAAGACAGCGTCACATGGAGGATATCCTTCCCCGCTTCCAGGAAAGGAGTGAAATAAGCCACATATTCTTCGGCATTGACCTGGGATGTTTTGGTCTCCGCCCCGTCGGCCATGGCCTGGTAAAACCGATCAAAGGGAATGGTCTGCCCCAGATCATCGGGATAACTCTGCCCGTTCAGGGAATAGTGAAAGCAAATATAATGAATATCCCGGCTCTTCAGGTGCTCCATGGATAGATCCACTGTAGAGCAGCAGCTCAACACAAAATCGCTCATATGCAAGATTCCTTTCTGAAAAAACCGCTGCGGTTTTTTCGTAACTTCACCATAATATATCAGTATAACATCTTCCAGCTTCTCTTTCAATCTCTATCAGAAGCTTTGTTGAAAGAAGATGTAAATTTTTTATTCTCAGTTGAATCGACATCATCTATCCTATATAATGGTTACATTCGACCCCTGGGAACGGGGCGGCATTATGACTTATTAAAGGAGAGACACTGTGGATCAGATTATTCAGCGGATTTTTGACTTTTTCCTGTTTGGCGGCAAAGACTTTGCGCTTTTCATCATTTCCATGATTCCCTTCATCGAACTGCGCGGTTCCATCATCTTTGGCGCCGCTATGGGCATCCCCTGGCAGCATGCCTTTCTGGTTTCCTTCCTAGGGAACATCCTGCCGGTCCCCTTCTTGATCCTGCTGGCCCGGCCCATCTTCACCTGGCTGAAAACCACCCGGCTGCTGGCCGGATTTACACAAAAAATGGAAGATCGGCTGATGAAAAAGGCCGATAAGGTAACTGTACAGAAATATTCCGCCGTTGGCCTGTTCCTGTTTGTGGCCATCCCTCTGCCCGGCACCGGAGCCTGGTCCGGTTCTTTGATCGCCGCCCTGCTGGATGTGAAAATGCGGTATGCATTGCCCGCCGTTATCGCCGGTGTCTTTGCCGCCGGTGTCATCATGACGGTGGCCTCCTATGGTCTGCTGGGCGCCATCCAACTGTTTTAAGGTGCGGACATGGACTTTCTTCTTTCTCTGGATAATGGCATTCTGAATGCCATACAGCATCTGCGCTGCGACTTTCTGGATTGGTTTTTCCCTCAGTTCACCATTTTGGGAAATGGCGGCTGGTTTTATATTCTAGTGGCTGCCCTGCTTCTCTGCTTTCCCAAAACCCGCCGCGCAGGACGCAACGCCGCTCTGGCCCTGATCTTCTGCCTTCTGGCGGGAAATCTGACCTTGAAGCCGTTGATCGGCCGGATCCGGCCCTATGAAGCCAACGGTTTTACACAGCTTCTGGTGCCCCGGCTGGGGGACTTTTCCTTCCCTTCCGGCCACACCTTCGGCGCCACAGCGGTAGCGGTAAGTTTGCTGTTTTATCACAAAAAGGCAGGGATCGTTGCCTGCATCTTTACCGCCCTTATGGCTTTCTCCCGGCTTTATCTTTATGTTCACTACCCTTCCGATGTTCTGGGCGGCATCCTGCTTGGCACAGCGGCTGCCTTCCTGGCCCGGTATCTGCTCCGCCTGCAAGCCAGAAAACAGCAAAAAAAGGACGCCTGAGGCGTCCTTTTTTGTATTATCACAAAGACCGGAAAAACACCAGCTCATGGGAAAGGCGAATCCCTTCCAATCCAATTTCGGGCACATTAGGCTTGATTTTCCGGGTCTCCTCCAAAGCATTGAATCCCACTTCGCCCAAGGAAAATCCTCGACGCTGGTAAAAGCGAATGAGATCGG
>JAHZHY010000159.1:3281-6550 GCA_019420045.1 Clostridiales bacterium | reverse complement strand
TGCCTGAGACGGAATATGTAAACGATCAGTCCCATCTTCCGGAAGAGCTCCGTTTTGATCTGGCGGAGAATCAACCCAAGGGATAGGGGCCTTTTCCGGCAGCGTGTGCCGGGAAAACAGGAATAAAGAGGCCCCGGAGGATTTCCGGGGCCTTTGTCGTAGGATATCGCAGGAGAAAGGGAGAGTTTTCCATGAAAAAGACCATCGGCCTGCCCTATGGGACAGGAGAGATTTCGGCTCAAGTGGAGGAAAGCCAGCTTTTGGGGATTGTGCAGAGCCAGCTGGAAGAATATGAGGCGGGGAAGAGCCCGGAGGACCTTCTGCGCCAGGCCATGGAGAAGCCCATAGGCGCACCTCGGCTGGAAGAGCTGGCAAAAGGGAAAAAGAAAGTGGTGGTTCTGTGCAGCGACCACACCCGTCCTGTGCCCAGCAAATTGATTTTGCCGCCTATGCTGGAGGTCATCCGCCGGGGCAATCCCCAGGCGGAGATCACCCTGCTCATCGCCACCGGATGCCATCGGGGCACCACCCAGCAGGAGCTTGTGAACAAACTGGGGGCGGAGATGGCCGAAAAAGAGCATATTCTCATTCACGATTGCGCAGCGGAAGAAGATATGGTGGATCTGGGAATTCTGCCTTCCGGCGGGCGGCTGCGGATCAACAAAGCGGCGGTGGAAGCCGATCTGCTGGTGGCTGAAGGATTCATCGAGCCCCACTTCTTTGCTGGTTTCTCCGGAGGGCGCAAAAGCGTGCTTCCCGGCATTGCGGCCAGGGAGACGGTATATGCCAACCACTGCTCTCAGTTTATTGACGACCCTCATGCCCGGGCGGGGATTTTGGAAGGAAACCCCATCCATCGGGATATGGTGTGGGCGGCCCGGAAAGCGGGATTGGCCTATATTGTCAATGTGGTTCTGGGAGGAAAGGGCCAGGTGATCGGGGTTTTTGCCGGAGATTTTGACGAGGCCCATCGGGCTGGTACGGAATTTTTGGCCTCCCTTTGCCAGAGGGAAGCACCTGAGGCCGACATCGTGGTCACCAGCAACAACGGCTATCCTCTGGATCAGAACATCTACCAGGCGGTAAAGGGGATGTCCACAGCAGAAGTGGCCTGCCGGAAAGGCGGCGTTATTGTCATTGCCGCCCGGTGCGAAGATGGCAACGGCGGGGAAGTGTTCTGGCGCACCTTCCGGGAGGAAAAAGATCCCAAGGTCATCATGGATAATATCTTAGCTACGCCACAGGATAAGACCAAAGCCGATCAGTGGCAATCTCAGGTTTTTGCCCGGGTGCTGATGAAATGCCGTGTGATTCTGGTCAGTCAGGCTCCCGATGAGATGGTGCGGGATCTGCATATGACACCGGCTCACTCTCTGGAGGAAGGACTGCATCTGGCTCAGGAGATGCTGGGCGATCCACAGGCTAAGATTCTGGTGGTGCCCCAGGGGATTTCCACCATTCTGCGCCCGCAGGCCCTGTAAAGGAGAATCGCCGGAAGAAGGAAAATACAGATGGGGAGTATTTGACGAACCGGCAAGGATATGGTAAATTAAAAATGGTATGTTTCGCCGCCGGATACACGGCGGGTCAAACAACCTAAACTATTATTTTTGGAGGAACACAACATGGACCCGGACCCTGGCCCTATTGGGACACAGCTTTTGCTGCTGGCCCTGCTGACGATGGTAAACGCCTTTTTCGCTTGTGCGGAGATGGCCATCGTTTCGGTAAACAAAACCAAAATCGGTATTCTGGCCGATGAGGGCAGCAAAAAAGCCAAAATGGTGCAAAAGCTGCTTCAGGAGCCCACACGCTTTCTATCCACTATTCAGGTGGCCATCACTCTGGCGGGATTCTTCTCCAGTGCCTCGGCGGCTACCGGTATTTCCGAAGTGCTGGGAGCCTATCTCCAGCACCGCGGCATTCCCTATGGCAAACAGATCTCCTTTGTGGGGGTCACTGTGATTCTGGCTTTTATCACATTGGTATTCGGCGAACTGGTGCCTAAGCGCATTGCGCTGCAGAAGGCCGAAAGCATCAGTATGTTTGTGGTGGGGCCGGTGGGCGTGGTGTCGGTGATCGCCGCCCCCTTTGTGAAATTGCTCAGCCTTTCCACTAACCTGGTGCTCCGCATCACCGGAATGCACCATGAACAGCTGGAAGAAAAGGTCAGCGAGGAAGAGATCCGCTCCATGATCGAAAGCGGTAAGGAGCATGGCGTCTTTAACGAAGCGGAACAGGATATGATCGAATCCATCTTTGAGTTCGATGATAAACTGGCCAGCGAAGTGATGACTTCCCGTACCGATGTGTATGCGGTGGACATCAACGAGCCTTTGGAAAGCTATCTGGATGAAATGCTGGAGACCCGTCACTCCCGTGTGCCGGTGTACGATGAGGATATCGACAACATTGTGGGTGTGCTCTATATCAAGGATTTCCTGCTGGAAGCCCGGAAAGTGGGCTTTGACAATGTGGATGTGAAAAAGCTGCTCCACCGTCCCTATTTTGTTCCGGAGACCCGGAATATCGATGAACTGTTCCAGGATATGCAGCGGGCCAAGCAGTATATTGCCGTGCTCATTGATGAATACGGCGGTTTTTCCGGCATTGTCACAATGGAGGATCTGGCCGAAGAAGTCATGGGACCCATCGAAGACCAGGGGGATGACGACGAACCCCGGATCATCAAGATCGATAACAGCACATATATTCTGGAAGGTCTCGTTACCATCGATGATCTGAATGATGAACTGGGCACAGAGATCGAAAGTGAAAACCACGATACCGTGTCCGGTTTGCTGATGGATGAGATCGGGACGATTCCGGAAGAAAACGACCGGCGTACCGTGCGGCTGGATAATCTGACCTTCTCTATTCTGGAGATTCGGGAACGCCGCATTGAAAAGCTGAAACTGCAAGTAGATTGGACCACCCCTCAGGAGAATGAGGACGACGAGGAAGAATAACACAGCGCAGAAACAGGCCCCGGCTGTGTGCCGGGGCCTGTTTTGAAGCGCAAAAGAGCAGGAGGAAGACTGATGTATTCCATACAAGAAACGGCGCGGATCACGGGTTTTTCCCCGTACACTCTGCGGTATTATGAACGGCAGCAGGTTTTGCCGCCGGTGGCCAGAGACAGCGCCGGAAACCGGGATTATTCCCAGGAAGATATCCACTTGCTGGAGATCATCCGTTGTTTGAAAAACACCGGTATGCCGGTGAATGATATTGGAAAGTTCATCAGCCTTTGCAAAAAAGGGGACGGA
>JAHZHY010000159.1:0-3271 GCA_019420045.1 Clostridiales bacterium | reverse complement strand
TTGCAGGTGCTGCTGGATCACAAATGTCATGTGCAGCAGAAAATCGCCCAGATGGAGGGGGAACTGGAGCACATCGAAAAGAAGATCCACTATTATGAAAAAGCCTGCCAGGCAGGCACAGAGCAGTTTTCTCAAACTGGCTGCTATGATGTGGGACGATGCGCCTGCGCCGGCGGCTGCGGCGGAAACCAATAGCGATGACATAATAAACGAAAAGGACGGCCAAAGCCGTCCTTTTTTGTTTGAGAAATTGCGGAAAGTGCTATTGCTCCATGCCGGCACTGGCCCGCAAAGGAAGATTGTGTACGGTTTGGGCAAAGTAGCGCATGATATCCTTTCGGGTGATCAGGCCGATGAAGATACCCCGGTCATCGGTGACAGGGACAAAGTTCTGATTGAGGGCCTTGATGATCAGATCTTCAATTTCCGTATCGGCGCTCACAGGCAGATTGTCCATGCGCCGGGGGATCTCCAGGATGGGTGTGTTTTCCGCTTCTTTGAAGTTGAGGGAATAGCGGTTTTTGATGGCCCACAGCAGATCGCCTTCGGTGATGGTGCCTACATATTTTCCCTCCCGGGTCAGGATGGGGACGGCGGAATAGCGGTGATACTCCATTTTTTCCAGCGTCTGGCGCAGGGTGAAGTCATCGTAGATGTAAGCGACTTTGCCCTTGGGCGTCAGAAAAAACAACAGATTCATGAGAGTCCAGATGCTCCTTTTGTGTCACGATTTTTCTATTACAGCAAGGCCCGGCCTTTTGCAGCAAAGGCCGGGAATTTTTTATCCTGCCTCATTATAGCATATTTCCCGGAATATTCCCCGAAAAGCTCGGTGAATAAATTGTGAATTTTGGAAAACCACCGGGAAAATCCTCCATCTGTGTTTGGCCTTTTCCAGGAGATACTAGGAAAAAAGGAGGGCGAATATGAGAGGACTTGGAAAGCGGGGCCGTTTGTTTCTGGTGGGAGGCATGGGGTATAGTTTGCTGGAAATCGGGTGGAGAAAGCGCACCCATTGGACGATGGCAGCGGCTGGCGGCCTGTGCTTTTCGTTGCTCTATGATTTGTGTGGAAGAATGACAGGGCGCAGCCGGTGGGAAAAGTCCGTGGCCGGCAGCACGGTGATCACCGGAGTGGAATTTCTGACTGGGTGCCTGATCAACCGGCGTCTGGGATGGGGCGTATGGGATTATTCCCGCATGCCGGGAAATGTGATGGGTCAGATCTGTTTGCCCTTTACCTTTTTGTGGTTTCTGCTCTGTCTCCCAGTGACCGCTTTTTGCGACGAACTTCATCGAAGAGAGGGGCGTTGCACCCTTTCCCAGGCTGTGGTAAGATGATGAAAAAGAATGTCCAACGGAAAAGGAGCAGGATATGGAAAAGTATATCATCGCACTGGACCAGGGTACCACCAGCTCTCGCTGCATTGTGTTTGACAAGGAAGAGCGCATCGTGGCCATGGCCCAGAAGGAGACCACCCAATTTTATCCCCAGGCCGGATGGGTGGAGCAGGACCCCATGGAGATCTATGCCACCATTTCCGGCACCATGAGCGAGGCTATGGCCCAGGGAAATATCCGGCCGGAACAGGTGGAGGCCATCGGCATCACCAATCAGCGGGAAACCACCATTTTGTGGGACAAGGAGACCGGACAGCCGGTGTACAACGCCATCGTGTGGCAGTGCCGCCGCACGGCGGATTTCTGCCGCAAGCTGAAAGAAGAGGGATTGGAAGACATCGTGCGGGACAAAACCGGTCTTTTGATCGACGGCTATTTTTCCGCAACAAAGATCCGCTGGGTGCTGGACAATGTGCCTTCGGCCCGCCGTCTGGCGGAGGAGGGGAGACTGCTGTTCGGCACTGTGGATACCTGGCTTTTGTGGAAGCTCACCGGGGGTGCGGTACATAAGACCGACTATACCAACGCCTCCCGCACCATGCTCTACAATATCCATACTTTGCAATGGGACGAAGAACTGCTGAAGATCCTGGATATCCCCCGGGAGATCCTGCCGGAAGTGTGCGACAGCAGCGGAGTATTCGGCATGGCCCGGCTGGGGGATTGTATGGTGCCGGTGGCGGGCATCGCCGGAGATCAGCAGGCTGCTCTGTTCGGTCAGGCCTGTTTTGAAGAAGGAGACTGCAAAAATACCTATGGCACCGGCTGCTTTTTGCTGATGAACACCGGCAAAAAAATTGCCCGCAGCCAGAGCGGCCTGGTGACTACCATTGCCTGCGGCCTGAACGGCCAGGTGACTTATGCTTTGGAGGGCAGCGTTTTTGCTGGCGGCAGTGTGGTCCAGTGGCTGCGGGATGAGATGCGCTTTATTGTGGAAGCGCCGGACAGCGAGTATTTTGCCTCCAAAACGCCGGACAACGGCGGCGTCTATTTCGTTCCCGCTTTCACCGGTTTGGGAGCTCCCTATTGGGATATGTATGCCCGGGGCGCCATTTTAGGCCTGACCCGTGGCACCAGTCGGAACCACATCATCCGGGCGGCGCTGGAGGCCATTGCCTACCAGTCCAATGATGTGCTTCAGGCCACTGCCCAGGACAGCGGCTTGCCTCTGCGGGAGCTGCGGGTAGACGGCGGAGCCAGCCGCAACGGCTTTTTGATGCAGTTTCAGGCGGACATCTCAGACATCGATGTGATCCGGCCCAAGAACACCGAAACCACTGCACTGGGTGCGGCCTATCTGGCTGGTCTGGCCACCGGAGTGTGGAAGAGCCTGGCGGAGATCAAACGGCATCGATCAGGTTTACCATGCCGCCATGAAGGCAGAGTGCAGACGCAAGAACCTGGAGGGGTGGAACAGCGCCGTGGGACGGGTGCTCACCCAGCCAAGATAAAATTGGAAAAAGAACTTGACTTGGAGCACGCTCCAGGTTGTATGATGAAAAAGACCTCTCCAGTCTGTCTGTTGCGGAGAAAATCCAATCGTGATATACTGGAAAAAAGCCCTTTCGTTCCGCTGTTCCGGGCAGGGATGGCGAAAGGGACATCTGTGTGAGCAAAGGAAAAGGTGAAGTACAGTGGAAAAAGCAAAGGTTTATTTTACGGACATGCGTGCCCTTCCTGGCACCAATCTTCTGATGAAGCTGAAGAAGCTGATGTATGCCGCCGGCATGAACCAGATCGATTTTGACGGCAAGTTTGCCGCCATCAAAATCCATTTCGGCGAGCCGGGCAACCTGTCCTTCCTGCGCCCCAATTTCAGCAAAGTGGTGGCAGATACCGTCAAAGAGCTGGGCGGCAAGCCCTTCCTCACC
>JAHZHY010000158.1 GCA_019420045.1 Clostridiales bacterium | reverse complement strand
CCATGAAAGAACCCACTTTGCTGCCCACCCGTTTCCCCAACATTCTGGTCAGCGCCAACCTGGGTATTGCCGTGGGCATGGCCTCTTCCATCTGCGGCTTCAATCTGAATGAAGTCTGTGACACGGCCATCGCCTATCTGAAAAATCCCGGCTGCCGGCTGATGGACACCTTGAAAGGTCCGGATTTTCCCACCGGAGGCGAGCTGATTCTGGACGAGGGGCAGATGGAGGAGATTTACCGCACAGGTCGGGGGTCTTTCCGGGTGCGGGCCAAGTGGAACTATCTGAAAAAAGAAAACATCATTGAGATCACAGAGATCCCTTATACCACCACCATTGAAGCCATTATGGATAAGGTCACCGACCTGATCCGCCAGGGGAAGGTGCGGGAGATCTCCGATATGCGGGACGAAAGCGGCCTGGAGGGACTCAAGATCGCCATTGATCTGAAGCGGGGAACCGATCCCCAGAAGTTGATGGCCAAGCTGATGAAAATGACCCCGCTCATGGACACCTTTGGCTGCAATTTCAATGTGCTTATCGGCGGCACGCCCCGGGTGCTGGGCGTGGGCCAGCTGCTGGAAGAGTGGAGCGCCTGGCGGATGGAGTGCATTCGCCGCAGAGTTTATTTTGACCTGGGCAAAAAGAAGGAAAAGCTCCATTTGCTGCTGGGCTTGCGGAAGATCCTGCTGGATATCGACCGGGCCATCGCCATCATCCGGGACACCGAAGAGGACAGCGAAGTGGTGCCCAATCTGATGATCGGTTTCGGCATCGACGAGCTTCAGGCAGAATATGTGGCCGAGATCAAGCTGCGGAACATCAACAAAGAGCATATTTTAAAGCGCACCCGGGAGACCGACGAGCTGGCGCAGGAGATCGAAGAGCTGGAAGGCATCCTGGCCGATTCCCGGAAGATCAAGAATATCATCATCGGCGAGCTGCGGGAGATCAACAAAAAATACAAGACGCCCCGGCGCACCGCCATCATCTATGAAGATCAGGTGGTGGAGTATCACGAGGAAGACCACATTGAAGACTACCCGGTGCATATTTTCCTTACCCGGGAGGGGTATTTCAAAAAGATCACGCCCCAGTCTCTGCGGATGAGCGGAGAGCAGAAGGTGAAGGAAGGGGACGCCGTTATCCTGACGGCGGAGTGCACCAACAAGAGCGAAATCATCTTCCTCACCGATAAGGTGCAGGCTTATAAGTGCCGTCTCCATGAGTTTGACGACGGCAAGGCCAGTCTGTTGGGGGATTACCTGCCCCAAAAGCTTCAGATGAGCGATGGAGAACGGGTGATTTTCTGCTTCTTCCCTGGGGATTACAGCGGCCATTTGCTGTATGTGTATGAAAACGGCAAGGTGGCCAAGATTCCGGTGAAGAGCTTTGACACCAAATCCAACCGGAGAAGGCTGACAGGGGCCTATTGCGATAAAGCCCCCTTGGTTTCGGTGCTGCATTTGCCGGAAGAAGAGGAAGCGGTGCTCTATTCCACCGACAGTCGGGCGCTGGTGGTGTCTACGGCTGCCGTGGCGGCCAAAGCCACCCGTTCTTCTCAGGGCGTGGTGGTGATGAGCCTGAAAAAGAACAAAAAGGTGAAAAAAGCCGTTCTGTTGGCGGAATCGGGTATTGTCAATGTGGCCCGCTACCGCACACGAACTCTTCCTGCGGCAGGAGCATTGCTGAAAGAGGAGGATTCTCCTGACAAGCAGCTGTCGTTGGAACTGTAAGGTGAATCGGAAATGGAAATCAGGACATATTCGAAAAGGGGAGGCTGTTGCAGCCTCCCCTTTTTCTGGTGATGGATAAAAATAATTGCCAGACCCAGAGCAATGTCCGGAAGAAAATAAAAAAACAGACGAACCAAAAAGTTCGTCTGTTTTTCTGGCGGAGAAGGAGGGATTCGAACCCTCGAACCGCTTTTGACGGTTACACGATTTCCAATCGTGCGCGCTCGACCAGCTACGCGACTTCTCCAAGTCAACTGGCAGATTCTCTGAACGGTGTCAGCTTTGTTAGTATAACAGATAAGGAGAAGATATGCAAGTGTTTTTTGCAAAAAAAATTCCGGCGGTGTTTTCCGCCGGAAAGGGGAGGTCAGAGGATGGGGCCATCGTAATAAAATCCGGCGGCTTTTCCGCGGAACAGATGGCCGGGAATATCCCGATCGGGAGCAGTGCCGGTGAGTTTGCCGCTTTGCAGATCCCGGGCATCCTGCAAAAGAGTGGGTAGGGTGGAACCGGGCAGAGGGAGAGGTCCGTGGGCGGGGAGAATGGTCTGGATGCCTGCACAGCGCGTGATCAGTTTTTCCAGACTGGCAATAAAGGCGGGCAGATTGCGGCCCGGGCCAAAGAGGTAGATGTTGCCCGCTTGGACACTGTCGCCGCTGATGAGGGTTTTGTGTTCTTCATCCCACAGCACGATGCTGCCGGGGGTGTGGCCGGGAATGAGGATCACTTCAAAACGGCGCTGCCCCAGTTTTAGCACCTGGCCTTCCCACAAAGGATGCAGCGGCAGGTCTTTGCCTTGCGGGGAACGGGCACACCGGTCGAAGTCGGCAGGATGCATCCAGGCCGGAGGAAATTGACCATTGCAGCCGATGTGATCCC
>JAHZHY010000157.1 GCA_019420045.1 Clostridiales bacterium | reverse complement strand
CGCTGGGCAGAAATGATGGCGTTGGCCTCGGCGTGCACCGAACGGCACAGCTCATACCGCTGTCCTGAGGGAATGTTCAGATGTTCCCTCATACAAAAGTTCATATCGGCACAGTTTTTCCGTCCCCGAGGGGCGCCGGTGTAGCCTGTGGCCACAATCTCATCGTTTTTCACGATAATGGCCCCGTAATTCCGCCGCAGACAGGTGCCCCGTTCCAGCACACTCTCGGCGATATCCAAATAATAATTCCGTTTATCGATCCGCTCCATCCCGCAGCCTCTTTTCTCTTTTTCTAGTTTTGCTCCTGCAACTGTCCTTCTTCCATCCGCAGCCGCCGCCCGGCCATGGCTGCCACCTGGGCATCGTGGGTGATCAGGACGATGGTGTGTCCATTTTGGTTCATCCGGCGCAAAAGCTCCATCACCTGCTGCCCCGAAGGAGGGTCCAGATTTCCTGTAGGCTCATCCGCCAGAATCAGCGGCGGATGGGCGGCAATGGCCCGGGCGATGGCCACCCGCTGCTGCTGGCCGCCGGAAA
Organism: Clostridiales bacterium; assembly: GCA_019420045.1. Taxonomy (GTDB): domain Bacteria; phylum Bacillota; class Clostridia; order Oscillospirales; family Butyricicoccaceae; genus Pseudobutyricicoccus. The sequence continues at coordinate 1,739 of JAHZHY010000157.1, read as the reverse complement.
GCTCCCAGGGCCGATGATGGGCCCGGCGAGAAAGCCCCACCTGCTCCAGGGCCAGCCGGGAAAGTTCCCGCCGTTTTTCCCCTTCCATCCCCCGGAACACCAAGGGCAGCTCCACATTTTCCTGGGCGGTGAGGGAGGATACCAGATTGAAACTTTGGAACACAAAGCCGATTTCCCGGTTGCGCAAAACGGCTTTCTCCCGGCTGGACAGCCGTCCCACCGGCACGCCGTCCAGCAAATACTCCCCTTGGGTGGGGTCATCCAGACAGCCCAGAATGTTCATCAATGTGGTCTTGCCGCTGCCCGAAGGACCGATGACCGCCACAAATTCTCCTGTGTCCACCTGCAATTCTACATCCCGCAGCGCGTCCACCTGAAGATGGCCTTTGCCATAGGTCTTGGTCACATGATGCAAAGTGAGCATATGGCTTTTCTTCCTCCTATTATAAGCGCCCGCCTGTTCAAATTCAATCTTCTCTTTAGCTTTTCCCACTTTCCCCCTTTCTATGCTGCAACAATAATCCCCCGGCTCCACCGGGGGATTATTGTTTTAATGATCGGATTTCAGCCCGGCTCCGCACATGGTGATCAGGCAGTCTTCCAGGATATTTCCCTTGTCCTGCTGGGCCAGATAAGCGGCATAATTGGCCGCTGTGGTATGCTCGCAATAGATCCCTTTCCGGGCCAGAATCTCCCTTGCTTCCAAAATTCTGTCCTCCGGCGCATGAATGAACTGCACCGGATATTTTTTCGCATAGTCCAAGATCTCCCGGCCCCGCATGGGAACACCGATGGCGATCCCCTCAGCCAGGGTAGGCCTGGGCGTCACCTGGGCTGGGTCTTTTTCCCCTCTTTCCGCCCCTTGCAACAGCGGGTCACAATGCTCGCTCTGCACCGCCCAGATCTGCGGCATTTGAGAAATCATACCGCTTTCCAGCAAATGCTCCAGAGCCAGCATAGCGCCCAGAAAAAGAGTGCCATTTCCCACCGGGATCACAAGATTCCGGGGGATGCGATGACGCTGCTCCCACACCTCGTAAATATAAGTCTTGGTTCCTTCATAGAAAAAGGGATTGTACACATGATTTGCGTAGTAGACCCCTTCCCGCTCCACCTTTTCCCGGCAAACTTCAGCGCAGTGATCCCGATTGCCCGGCACCACCGTGCACTCAGCCCCATGGGCCCGTATCATGGCGATTTTTTGGGGGGATGTGCCTTCCGGCACAAAGATTTCGCAAGCAATCCCGGCCCGGGCCGCATAGGCGGCGATGCTGTTTCCCGCGTTGCCGCTGCTGTCCTGCACCACCCGCTCCACTCCCAGCTCTTTGCAATGGGCCATGAGCACAGCGGCTCCCCGGTCCTTATAGGACAAGGTGGGCATGAAATAGTCCATCTTCAAAAGCACATTCTGGTCGAGAGGAATCACCGGCGTCATCCCCTCCCCCAGAGAAACCTGTCTCCAAGCCTCCCCGGACAGTGCCATGAACTTGCGGTACCGAAAGATGCTCCACTCATCTCTGTCGATATCTTCCGGAGAAAACCGGGGCGGCACAAAATCCAGATCCCACAAGCCGCCGCAATCACATTTGGGCTGCGTGGTGCGGGTGCTTACCCTTTTTCCGCATTTGGAACAGACAAAATCCATCGTTCATCCTCCCTTTCACCAAACCATTCCGGCCTTTCTCCTTTCATAATATAAAACCTGTTCTCTCTTTGCAAGGAAAATTCCCGGATCGATA
>JAHZHY010000156.1 GCA_019420045.1 Clostridiales bacterium | reverse complement strand
ACCAGGTTGTGGAAGGTGTGGTTCAGGGGCAGAACGGCATAGATCCAGACCACACGAAGCACACACACGCCGCTGGTGGTGATGAGCATGGGAATGAGGGAATCCCCGGTGCCCCGGATGGCGCCGGAGAAAATTTCGATGCACACAAAAGTGATATACCAAGGGGCCAGAAACCGCATGATGTCCACCCCTTCAGCCAGAACCGCCTGATCGGTGCTGAACAGGCCGATGAGAGGGGATGCGGCAAAATAGAAAAGGACACTGAACAAAATGGTGGTCAAAGCGGCCATGCCCATACACACCCAGATGCTTTTGCGCACCCGATGATATTGCTGGGCTCCGAAGTTCTGGCCCACAAAGGTGGTGATGGACACACCATAAGCACCCAGCACCATCCAGAAGAAGCTGTCCACCTTACCCTGGGCCGTCCAGGCGGCAATGGTGTTGGTGCCGAAGGAATTGACGCTGGCCTGGATAAGGATGTTGGAGATGGAGTACATATCCGACTGAATACCGGCAGGCAGACCGATTTTCACAATATCCCGCAGCAGCCGGGAGGTGAAGCGCACCTGTTTCAGATCCAGCTCGTACACCGCCCCTTCCTTCCGCAGGGCCGCAAGGATCAGAGTGGCGGCCACCACCTGAGAGGTAACGGTGGCGATGCCCACACCGGCCACGCCCCAGCCCAGCACTACCACAAACAAAAGGTCCAGCACAATGTTGGTCAGGCAGGCGATGATGAGGAAATACAGGGGGCGGCGGGTATCGCCCATGGCCCGGAGGATACCCGAGCCGATGTTATACGCAAAGCTGGGGATGGTGCCCACAAAATAGATCCGCAGATAAAGCTGGGCATAATCCATGATATCCGCAGGGGTACCCATGGCGCTGAGGGCCCAGTGGGAAAGCCCCAGTCCCAGCAGCATAATGGCAGCCCCCACCCACAAAGCCAAAGCCATGGAGGTGTGCACCGCTTTTTTCACATCGTCAAAGCGGCGTGCGCCATAGGCCTGGGCAATGACCACCGTGGCGCCGGAAGAGATGCCCACAAACAGATTGACGAAGAAATTGATGAGCACGCTGGTGGTGCCCCCCACAGCGGCCAGGGCCTCTTTGCCCACAAACTTGCCCACGATCATGGCGTCGGCGGTGTTATAGAGCTGCTGAAAAAAGGTGCCTAGCAAAATGGGGAAAAAGAAGGCCAAAAGCTGCTTCCAGATCACGCCGTCGATGATAGGGTTTCCCGTTTTTTCCATGGTCTGTTTCATATTGGTTCCTCCTTTTCCCGGGGGAGGATTTTTCCTCCCCCTCCAGCCCAATATAGCATCCCCTCAGGAGGAAAGTCAAGGTGGGAGATCTCTTTTGCCCCTTTAAAATTTTACCCCTTCCGCTTTACCCTTCTTTGTCCTGTTTGCACAGAAGGACACCGCCAGGTCCCGCCCTCCCTTTGTCCTCTTTGCCCTTTTTCTATCATTTTTTGTCTTTTCTCCACAAACCACCGAAAAAAGGCCGGAGAGCCTTTTTTGCAGCTCTCCGGCAGAATGCAATCTTCTTATTTTACCGCCCGGCGAACGCCCAGGAAATGCTGGATGTTCAGGTCTTCCGGAATGTCCAGGCCATGGTTGCCGTGGACATCCTCCTGCTGGTGGACACCATGGTCCGGACAGAATGCTATGAGACTGGTCTTGTCCTTCCAGCTTTCAGCAGCCTTGCGGCACAGACGCTGGAAAATGCCGATCTGATTGCTGAGAGCCTTCATGGAAAGCAGGGAATCCACCCCGGTGCGATGCATCACATCGTCATATTCCTGGGTATAGACCACGATCACATCGTATTGGTCTTTGTCGATCAGCTCCAGAGCTTTTTCCTCCACCTCTTTGTCATAGGGCAGATAGAAATAATCGATGGGCCGGTTGTTGTAGATCATAGCCATGCTGGAGCCTTCCACCGCCACCAGGGCCACCTTTTTTCCTGCCCGGGCCAGGGCGTCAAACAAAGAATCGATGGCGATCACCGGTTTTTCATAGGCCTGGATGCCATGGACTTCCGGCTGGGCGCCGGTGTACATGGTGCCGAAGCACACCGGGGTCACCGAAGGCATCACCGCCCGCAAAGGCAGCACCAGCTGGGTCTGTTCCAGCACCGGCTGGAACATCAGCCGGTTTTTGTGGAAAAGCCACTGGGCCACGGCGTCGGGATTGTAAATCAGCGCCCGCTGAATGGGGCCGCCGGCCTGTTCTTTCAGCAGCTGCACCGCCCAATCCAAGGGCGGCTCGGCCTTTTCCGGAGCGGGAACATCCAGTACCGCCGCCAGAGTGGAGCAAAGACGGGCCAGAGAAATGCTGTTTTTCGCTTCCATAAAAAGTTCCTCCTTCTGTGATGCTATTCTTTCTATATTTTTTCATTCATGGGTTATCCCAGTTTTGCGATCTCCTGCAAGCACCGTGTCATCGGATCTTCCTCCGGGCCGATCTCAATGTCCGGATGGGTGCCCTCCACATCCAAACAGGTGCCGTCCTCGTTGATAAAATAGAAGGGGGCATACCGCATCATCATCCCACTATTGGGCATGGCCACCGTCATATTGGCAGGCGGTGTCATCGTGCCGCTGACCCCTCCCGTCTGGGTTCCCACCAAAGTACAAGGCTCATTGCCTTTGGCAAAACGAACGAGCAGTTCCGAAGAAGAAGCTACCACGCCATCGGTCAAGATCCAGATCCGGCCTTCAAACTCCTGTCCATCCGGATTTTCCACATGGGTATAATCATCTACATCTGTTCGGATCGCCACGCCGTCGCACCCCTCCAGAGACTGCATATCCAGTTTGGGATAATCCATGGTGCTCAAATCAGAAATGGGTCGCAGCTCCACATCGGGATCGTTCTCCGGCCAGCCATCCCACATCTGCACATTCACGCTTCCCAGCTTGTAGGCCGCCACTTCCTCACGGGAAAAGACCTTTCCGGCCCACAAAGGGTCCAGACCCTCAGACCAGATTCGGCTGTTGCCGCCGGGATTTCCCGTGATGTCAATGATAAAATGCTGGGCGTCCAGATTCTCCCGGCAGAAGGTCCTCAGTTTTTCAATCACAACTTGAGAGACTCCCTCTCCATAAAATCCCAGGCTTTTCAACCGAACAATGGCAATCTCACCGTCACGGGATAACTGAATATTGGCGTCCATCACTGCATTGCTCTGTTCCCCCGCTTCATCCTCTTGCAGCCGAGTGGCTTCCTCCATGTTTTTCAGCTGGTATTGATAGCGAGGAAGAGTCTCTGTCCATTGGTAAAACGACTGCACTTTCTCTGATTGGAACACTTCTTTTGCCGTTTTGCTTTCCCAAGAACCTCCATTTGTATATTGATGATAGAGCTTTGGGTCGATCACGCAAATATGGGCAAACATCCCCAATCGGCTGCTCACCATTTCCATGATCTGCACAAATTGCTCTGCATCCCCATCCCGTAAGTGGGAAATCATCTGCTGGTATTCCTGCTTGATCTGCTCCAGATTGATCCTTTTCACCTGCTCAATCAAGCCAAAGGTGGCGCAGTTTTCTTCCAGTGTGGTCCAGAAAAAGTCGTAGTCCGCCAGCATCATCTCCCGGGTGTAGGTAGCCGGGTCGAATACTTCCAGCTCCTGCTTCTGCGGCTTCTCCGGCGCGTTCTCCTTTGGAGCCGGGCCGTTTTGCACGCAAGCCAGCAGAATCATTGCCGTGGCCAAAATAAGAGCACACAGCCGCTTCACCATAGCTTTCCCTCCTTTTTCCATCACCTGGATAACAAAAAAGCCCCCGGATGCGGGGGCTTTTTTGCATTATTGTTATACATTGATCTCAGCTTTACCGGCATGGATATCCGCATGGCGGTCCAGCACCGGCTGGACGCATTCACGCAGGAAGTCCTCGGTCTGCATTTCGGCGCAGCCGATGTATTTCTCCGGCTGGAGAATGCCCTCCAGCTCCTGCTCGGTCACTCCGAAGATGGGGTCCTGAGCAATGCGGTGCAGCAGGTCGTTGCTCTTGCCTTCCAGCTTCACCTGACGGGCAGCATCCATAGAATGTTCCCGGATGTGCTCGTGCAGCTCCTGCCGGTCGCCGCCACGGCGGACGGCGTCCATCATGATATTCTCGGTGGCCATGAAGGGCAGCTCTTCCCGCAGATGCTTTTCGATCATCTTGGGATAGACCACCAGCCCTGCAGACACATTCTCATACAGGTTGAGCACGGCGTCGCAGCACAGGAAAGCCTCGGCAATGCTCAGGCGCTTGTTGGCGCTGTCGTCCAGGGTGCGCTCAAACCACTGGGTGGCAGCGGTGATGGCCGGGTTGAGAGAGTCGATCATCAGATACCGGGCCAGAGCGGCCATACGCTCGCAGCGCATGGGGTTGCGCTTATAGGCCATGGCCGAAGAGCCGATCTGGTTCTTCTCAAAGGGCTCTTCCATTTCCTTCATATGCTGCAAAAGGCGCATATCGTTGCTGAACTTGGCGGCGCTCTGGGCGATCAGGGACAGCACGCTGAGCACCTTGAAGTCCACTTTCCGGGTATAGGTCTGGCCGGACACCGGTACGCAGCTTTCAAAGCCCATTTTTTTGGCGATCAGCCCATCCAGCTGACGCACCTTGCTGTAATCCCCGTCGAACAGCTCCAGGAAGCTGGCCTGGGTGCCGGTGGTGCCCTTGCTGCCCAGCAGCTTCAGCTCGCCCATCAGCTTTTCCACTTCCTCGATGTCCATGAGGATGTCGTTGGCCCACAAAGTGGCCCGCTTGCCCACAGTGGTGGGCTGAGCCGGCTGATAGTGGGTATAGGCCAGAGTGGGCATTCCCTTGTATTCCTCTGCAAAGGCCGAGAGGGAACGGAGCACTTCCAGCAGTTTGGACAGGAGGATCTTCAGGCCCTCCCGCATGATGATCACATCGGTGTTGTCTCCCACATAGCAGGAGGTGGCTCCCAGGTGGATGATTCCCCGGGTCTTGGGGCAGCACTCTCCATAGGTGTGCACATGGGCCATCACATCGTGGCGGAACTTCTTTTCATACTCCGCCGCCTTGTCAAAATCAATATCGTCAATATGGGCCCGCATTTCGTTCAGCTGCTCATCGGTGATGGGCAGTCCCAGCTCCTGCTCGCTTTCGGCCAGGGCGATCCACAGCTTCCGCCAGGTGGAAAACTTGTACTGAGAGGAAAAGAGGTATTTCATCTCCTCGCTGGCATAGCGGGAATTGAGAGGTGTTTCATAAGAGCGATAGTCCTTCATGGGCACAGCCGCCTTTCATCTATAAAATACTGCTTTCATTTTACACAAAATCCCCTCTTCTGACAAGGGGCGCTATTTCAAAAATCCGGCCACCAGCCGTTCCTCAGCCTCCTCCCGGGTCAGGCCCAGGGTCTGAAGCTTCCACAGCTGTTCTCCGGCGATCTTGCCGATGGCCGCTTCGTGAATGAGGGAGGCATCCTCACACCGGGCCGCCAGCCGGGGCGCGGCGTCCACGGTGCCCTGGCCCATAAGCAGCGCATCACAGGCGGTGTGGCCGGTGCAGGGGGCAAAGCCCCGGATGAGAGAGGAAAAGTCCTGATGGGACTGATCCTTGGCCACCGCCCGGGAGACCAGGTCGCAGCCGCTGTTTTCTCCTTCCAGATCCACTTCAAACTGGCTGTCGGCCTGCTGGTCCTTTTCGGTGAGCAAGCGCTCCCGCACCAGCAACCGGGCATCTTTGCCCACTTTGCCTTTTGTAATGCGGCAGGTGCGGTCCACACCTCCCAGCTGGGTGGTATCCATTTCCAGAAGGGAGCCTTCTCCCAACTCAAACCAGGTCTGGGGGTCCAGCACCTTCTTGCCTTCTCCCTGGCCCTCGCCGGCGTGCTTTTCGATATAATGGACTTTGGCTCCTTCGGCCAGGAAGAAGCGATGGACGCCGCTGTGACGGCTGCCCTCTTCCCCTTCCACATGAACGCCGCAGCCGGCGTAAATGGTGATATCGGCGTTTTTGCCGATGTGGAAATCGTTATAAACCACTTCGTCCACGCCGCCATGGGTGATGCAGGCGGGAATATACACCGTTTCTCCCTGGGTCCCCTCATCCACCGTAATGTCCAGGCCGCCCCCATCGGGTTTGGGAGTAATATGAGTGTGCTGGGTGGAGTGAATGGCGGCACAGCCTCCATCCTCCCGCACAGAATAGGCGGATTTTTCCCACAGCTTCCCTTTGAAATCAGAAACCACTTCCAACAGTTTTTCGGTGACCGCTTTCATCAGTCATTTCCTCCATCCCAGGGGCACTGCCCCGATTTTTCCCCAAAGAGCCGGGGAAGTATCTGCTCTCTTGGCCCGATGTCGGCCAATCTCCCCTGGCAAACAACGCCGATGGTATCGGCGATCTCCATCAGCCGCCGCTGGTGAGAGATGAGCACCAGGGCTCCCGGCCACCGGTCCCGGTCGCCGAACACCTGGATCAGCTTGTCAAAGCTCCACAGGTCGATGCCGGCCTCCGGCTCGTCAAACACCGCCGCCCGGGGCTTGCGGGCCAGCACGGTGGCGATTTCCACCCGCTTGATCTCGCCGCCGGAAAGGCCATTTCCCACTTCTCTTCCCAGATAATCCCGGGCGCACAGCCCCACCTGGGACAGAAGATTGCACAGCTCTTCCCGGGAGCACTGTTCCCCTGCCGCCATCTGCATCAGTTCTTCCACCGTCACGCCCTTGAAGCGCACCGGCTGCTGGAAGGCATAGCCCAGTCCGGCCCGGGCTCTTCCGGTGATGTCCAGGCCGTCAATGCGCTGGCCGTCCAGCCAGATCTCCCCCTCTGCCCCTTCCCGCAGCCCGGCAATCACCCGGGCCAGAGTGGTTTTGCCGCCGCCGTTGGGGCCGGTGAGCACCAGCCGCTCTCCCTTCTGCACCTTCAAATTGATGTTCCGCAGGATCCATTTGTCTTCCTCTTCCAGTTTCCAGGATACATTCTTCAGTTCCAGCAAGTCTTCATCATTCCTTTTTCAAACTGCAATCTATACTGATTTTATCATCTTTTCTTCTTCCGTCAAGTGCGCTTACGGACAAGCCCCCGGGGATTTTCCCCGGGGGCAGAATATCAGGCGTGTTCCTTTTTATACAGCAGGCGCACAGCGTTGAGCACACAAATCATGGCAACACCGCTGTCGGCAAAGACCGCCGCCCACATATTGGCGTAACCAAAGAGACCCAGCACCATCACCAATGCCTTGATGGCCAAGGCGAAAATCACATTCTGCCAGGCAATGGAATTGGTCTGGCGGGCGATGGCCAGAGACTGGGGCACCGCTTCCATAGAGGAGGTCATAAAGACCACATCGGCGGCTTCGATGGCGGCGTCGGCGCCGCTGCCCATGGCCGCGCCCACATCGGCGCCAGCCAGCACCGGCGCATCGTTGATGCCGTCGCCTACGAACATCACCGCACCTCGTTCTTTCCGCACCTGCTGGAGTTTATCCAGCTTCTCTTCGGGAAGCAGACGGGCAAAGACCTGATCCACTCCGGTCTTTTCTGCCACGGCCTGGGCGCTTTCCGGCCCGTCGCCGGTGAGCATCACGGTGGCGATGCCCTGGTTCTTGATCTTGCCGATGGCCGAGGGAGATTCCTCCTTCACAGTGTCGGCAATGAGCAGACTGCCCAGCATTTTTCCATCCAGAGCCACCAGCACCTGAGTGCCTTCTTTATGAGAGGGCAGATCGGACACCTGCACTCCATTGTTTTCCAGCAGCTTCCGGTTGCCGCAGAGGGCCAGGCCCTGGGCGGTCTGGGCGGAAATACCCTGACCGGCCTGTTCGGTGACCTGCTGGGGCTTTTCCAGAGAAATGCCCTTTTCCTTGGCCGCGGCCAGGATGCTGACGCCGATGGGATGGGTGGAATTCTGTTCACAGATGGCGGCCACTTCCAGCACCTTCTGGGAATCCACTCCTTCCAGGGAATCAATCTGC
>JAHZHY010000155.1 GCA_019420045.1 Clostridiales bacterium | reverse complement strand
TCCCGCTCCACAAAGGTGATGGCGCCGGTGGGGCAGGCGGGCAGGCAGTCACCCAGGCCGTCGCAGTAATCGTCCCGGAGAAGTCGGGCTTTGCCATCGACCATGCCGATGGCCCCTTCGTGGCAGGCCTGGGCGCAGGCGCCGCAGCCATTGCATTTTTCCTGGTCTATTTCAATAATCCGTCTTTTCATTTTTCCATCGCTCCTTCTTGATTGGATGAACTCAGTATAGTACAATTCAGAAAAAAGTATGTGGTTAAAACAACGAAATGGGGGTTTTTTATGAAAATGCCCGATCATCCGATTTTTGCTGCCATCGCCCAGGAGGAATATGAGGAGATGGCCCGGCGGGGGTGCATCCGCCTGGCGGACTATCGCAAGGAGGAAGTTTTGCTGCGCACTGGCGACAAAACAGAGGAATTCGGCATTTTGCTTTCCGGGAAAATATACATTGAAAGTGTGGACTTGTGGGGCAATCGGATGATCCTTCACAGCATTCTCTCCGGCGGGGCCTTTGGCGAGACCTATGCCTTTTGCCAGGCGCCTATGATGGTGGATGTGGTGGCCGTGGAGGAAAGCCAGGTGCTTTGGGTGCGTCTGACGGCGCTGCTTTCTCCCCAGAATGAAAGGGAAAACTGGTATCACAAATTGCTGCGGAATGTGCTTGTTTTGTCCACCCAGAAGAACCTGGCCTGGTCCAGCCGGATCTTCTGCATTTCGGCCAAAACCATCCGGGGCCGGGTGATGAGCTATCTGTCCTCCGAAGCTCTGCGGAGGGGAGAGCGGCAGTTCACCATACCTTTTGATCGGCAGCAGATGGCCGACTATCTCAATGTGGAGCGCAGCGCCCTTTCCAAAGAGCTGGGAAAAATGCAGCGGGAGGGGATTCTGACCTTCCGGAAAAACACCTTTTGTCTGCTGAAAACAGAAGGGGAATGCTAAGAACGCCCCTTGCAGGACCGTTAGGCCTTGCAAGGGGCGTTCTTTCCTTGTAATTCAATGACTGACAAGTTGATTGACTTTACATAGTCTTTTCGCTTTTTGACGAAAAAGCGAAAAGAAACGGATGAAAAGCTGAAAAGCATTACACTGTTTGATTTTCCTGGGTTTCTTCCCGATTTTCTTCTGGATTTCCTTCGCCATCCTCTTCTTTTTTGGGCGGCGGAGAAAAATGGGCCAGGGGACTGTGAAGGGCGGCCTGCTTCATGTTCTCATCGGTGACATGGGTGTAGATCATGGTGGTGTTCAGGTTTTCATGGCCCAGCACTTCCTTCAATGTGCGCACATCCACGCCGTTCTGATACATCAGTGTGGCGGCGGTGTGGCGCAGCTTGTGGGCGGAATATTTTTTGTCACCCAGACCGGCCATTTCCAGCTGACGGCCCACCATCCATTTCACCGTCTGCTGATTGATGCGCCGTCCCACCCGGCTGATGAAAAGGGCCTGGGCATCTTCGGGCCTGGGCTTGATTCGTTTGGGCAGATAGGCTTTGATGGCCTGCTGGCAGGCGTCGTTGAGATAAACCATCCGCTCTTTGTTGCCTTTGCCCAGCACCTGAAGGGTGTCTCCACGCACATCGGAAAGGTTGATGCCCACCAGTTCGGAGACCCGCAGGCCACAGTTGAGAAACAGGGTGATGATGCAGTAATCCCGTTCGGGATAGGCGCTTTCCACATGGCTCAGCAGCTCCACACTTTCTTCCATGGAAAGATGACGGGGCAAGGATTTTTTGTTTTTGGGAGATTCCAGGTTTTGCACTGGGTTGTGATCCAGCTTATGGACCTTTTCGGTGAGATACCGGTAAAAGGAACGGAGGGCCGCAACCTTCCGGGCCCGGGCGCTGGAGCCGTTGCCATAGGTGGTGGATGGGCTTTTGTGATAAGTGGGCAGCTCTTTTTGAGCATATGCCAGGAAATCATAGAGGTCGGTCAGGGTGACGCTGGCGATCAGCGGCAGATCCACCTGCTGTATGGAAATTTCTTCCCAGGGAGTTTCCGCCG
>JAHZHY010000154.1 GCA_019420045.1 Clostridiales bacterium | reverse complement strand
TTGCAGACCCTGCGCAATGAAGTGGCCATGGTGCTGCAAAAGAATGTGCTCTTCTCCGGCACCATCCGGGAAAACCTGCAATGGGGCAAGGAAGACGCCACCCAGGAAGAACTGGAGCACGCCTGCCGTCTGGCCCAGGCCCATGACTTTGTCACGGCACTGCCTCAGGGCTATGACACCTACATCGAGCAGGGAGGCACCAATGTGTCCGGCGGTCAGAAACAGCGGCTGTGTCTGGCCCGGGCCATTCTGAAAAACCCCAAGATCATGATCCTGGATGACTCCACCAGCGCCGTGGATACCCGCACCGACAAGCTGATAAGGGATGCCATGGCCCAGGAACTGCCGGGCACCACCAAGATCATCATTGCCCAGCGTATTTCCTCGGTGCAGGACTGCGACCACATCCTGCTGCTGGACGCCGGAAGCATCTGCGCTTATGGTACCCATAAAGAGCTTCTGGAAACCAGCCCCATCTATAAAGAGATCTATCTTTCCCAGCAGAAAGGAGGGGATGAAGAATGAGCCCCATGCCCAAAGGCCCCATGATGCAGAAAGGACCGGCCGTGGCCCATCCCTGGAAGGTGCTGCGCCGCCTGTTCGCCTATTTGCTCAAGCGTTATAAATTCCAATGTCTCCTGGTGTTTGTGCTCATTTTGTGCGGTACCGCCGCCATGGTCATGGGCAACCTGTTCATCAAGACATTGATCGACGACTATATCGCTCCGTTCCTCACCCAAAGCTCTCCCGATTTCGCTCCGCTGCTCCGGCAGCTTGTGCGCATGGGTCTGATCTTCCTGGCGGGCGCCCTGTCCACCCTGGCTTACAACCAGATCATGGTGTATGTGACCCAGGGCACCCTGCGCAGCCTGCGCTGTGATCTGTTCCGCCATATGGAGACTCTGCCCATCCGCTATTTTGATACCCACCCCCACGGGGACATTATGAGCATCTACACCAACGACATCGACACCCTCCGTCAGATGATCAGCCAGAGCATGCCTCAGCTGGTGTCCTCGGCGGTGACCATTCTGGGCGTTCTGCTCTCCATGATCTCCCTGAACATCCCCCTCACTTGCCTGTCTTTGTTCATGGTGGAGCTGATGCTGCTGGTCACCCGGCAGATCACCAACCGCTCCTCCCGTTATTTTGTGGCCCAGCAGAAAAACCTGGGCACCGTCAACGGCTACATCGAAGAGATGATGGAAGGGCAAAAGGTCATCAAGGTTTTCTGCCACGAAAAAGAGAATGTGGATCGGTTCAATGCGCTCAACGATGAGCTGTTCCACAGCGCCGACAACGCCAACGGTTTTGCCAACATCCTCATGCCCATCATGGGCAACATGGGCAACCTGAGCTATGTGCTCACCTCCATTGTGGGCGCCCTTCTGGCCATCGGCGGCGTAGGCGGCTTCACTCTGGGCGGTCTCGCCTCCTTCCTCCAGTTCAACCGCAGCTTCAACCAGCCCATCTCCCAGATCTCCCAGCAGATCAATGCCATCATCATGGCCCTGGCCGGCGCCCAGCGGATCTTCACCTTGCTGGACGAAGAGCCCGAAGAGGACGAGGGCGATGTGACCCTGGTCAATGTGCTTCTGGACAAGAACGGCAAGCTTCAGGAGACCCAGGACCGCACCGAGCTGTGGGCCTGGAAGAGCCCCGACGGCACCCTCACACCTCTGCGAGGCGATGTGCGCATGAAAGATGTGACCTTCGGCTATGTACCGGAGAAAACCGTGCTTCACAACATCAGCCTCTATGCCAAACCGGGCCAGAAAATCGCCTTTGTAGGCGCCACCGGCGCAGGCAAAACCACCATCACCAACCTGATCAACCGATTCTATGACATCGACCGGGGCGAGATCCTCTATGACGGCATCCCGGTCAGCCGTATCCACAAAGAATCCCTTCGCCGGTCTCTGGGCATCGTTTTGCAGGACACCCATTTGTTCACCGGCACCGTTATGGACAACATCCGCTACGGCCGTCTGGACGCCACCGATGAAGATGTGATCCAGGCCGCACGCCTGGCCAATGCCGACACCTTTATCGAGCAGCTGCCCCAGGGCTATGCCACCATGCTCACCGCCGACGGCGGCAGCCTGTCCCAGGGCCAGCGTCAGCTTCTGGCCATTGCCCGGGTGGCGGTGGCCGACCCGCCGGTGCTCATTCTGGACGAAGCCACTTCCTCCATTGATACCCGTACCGAGCGGATCGTGCAGGAAGGCATGGACAATCTGATGTCGGGCCGTACCGTGTTTGTCATTGCCCACCGTCTGTCCACCGTCCACAATTCCAACGCCATCATGGTGCTGGAAAACGGCAACATCATCGAACGGGGCACCCACGAAGAGCTGATGGAGCAAAAAGGCCAGTACTATCAGCTCTATACCGGCAAATTCGAATTATCCTGATTTCTCCCATACAAGAAAGCTGTCCGGGAATTTTTCCGGACAGCTTTTTTTACGCTTCTTCTTTTTTCACAATGGCTTTTTTCCGC
>JAHZHY010000153.1 GCA_019420045.1 Clostridiales bacterium | reverse complement strand
GCTCATAGCCGGGGATGTGTATGACAAAACGATACCCTCGGCCGAAGCGGTGGGGATGCTGGATGATTTTCTGGTGTCCCTGTCCAGGCTGGGTCCTCAGGTTTTCCTCATCAGCGGCAACCACGATTCCCCTGAGCGATTGGCTTTTGGCGGCCGGTTGATGGAGCAGAGCGGTGTTCATCTGGCGCCGGTGTATGATGGGAACCCCTGCCGGTTCACTCTCCATGATGCCCACGGGCCGGTGGATGTTTTCCTGCTGCCTTTTTTGAAGCCGGTCCATGTGCGCCGGTTTTTTCCGGAGGAAACCATTGAAAGCTATACCGATGCACTTCGGGTGGCCATCGACCATCTGGGAGTGGAGGAAGGAAGGCGGAATGTGCTGGTGACCCATCAGTTTGTCACCGGCGCCACTCGCTGCGAATCGGAGGAACTTTCCGTGGGAGGCAGCGACAATGTGGACGCCTCTGTCTTTGCACCCTTTGACTATGTGGCCTTGGGGCATATCCATGGCCCACAGCAGGTGGGAAAGCCTACCATTCGCTATAGCGGCACGCCCCTGAAGTACTCCTTTTCGGAGGCAAACCATGAAAAGTCGGTGACCGTGGTGGAGATGGAGGAAAAAGGGAATGTATCCATCCGCACCATTCCCCTGACGCCCTTGCGGGACCTGCGGGAGATTCGGGGAAGTTATGAAGAAGTGACCCTGCGGGATTTCTACAAGGGAAAGGATTTCCGGGACGATTATCTCCATATCATCCTCACCGATGAGGATGATGTGCCCGATGGGGCGGCCAAGCTGCGGCTGATCTATCCCAATTTGATGAAGCTGAGCTATGACAACCGGCGCACCCGGAACCAGGTCCAGTGGGAAGAGATGGGGCCGACGGAGGAGAAAAGCCCTCTGGCGATGCTGGAAGAATTTTACGAAAAACAAAATGGCCAGCCCATGCAGGAGACCCAGCGGTCTTTTGCATTGGGGCTGATGGAAGAAATTTGGGAGGGTGAGCCATGCGACCGCTGAAATTGACCATGTCGGCCTTTGGACCCTATGCAGGGGAAACGGTGGTAGAGCTGGGAAGGCTGGGAGAAGAAGGGCTCTACCTGATCACCGGAGACACAGGGGCCGGGAAAACCACCTTGTTTGATGCCATTGCTTACGCATTGTACGGAGAACCCAGCGGGCAAAACCGGGATGCTTCCATGTTCCGCTCCCAGTATGCACACCCAGAAACTCCCACCTTTGTGGAGCTGGAATTTGCTTATAGAGGCCAGAAGTACACCTTGCGCCGCAATCCGGAATACCAGCGCCCGGCCAAGCGCGGCGAGGGGATGACTACCCAAAAGGCGGAAGGGGAGCTGCATCTACCCGATGGGCGCATCATCACCCGTCCCCGGGAAATCACTGCGGCCATCACTCAGATTATCGGCTTGGACAGAAACCAATTTTCTCAGATCGCCATGATCGCCCAAGGGGATTTCCTCAAGCTCCTTTTGGCCGACACCAAAAGCCGGCAGGAAATTTTCCGGGAAATATTCCAGACCCGGTATTATATGGTGTTTCAGGACAGAATCAAGGCGCTGACCCTTCAAGAGGGCAAGGAATGTGAGCAAGCCCGGCAAAGCATGCGCCAGTATGTGGAGGGCATCCAGTGGGAAGAAGGAGATCCCCTGGGGGATCAGGCCCAGCGGGCCCGGCAGAATCAGCTGCCCTTGGAAGAGACGGTGGATGTGCTGGAACGGCTTTCTTCCCAGGACCGGCGAAGAGAAGAGCAGTTGAACGGTCAGCTGAAAGAGCTGGAAGAGCAGCTGGCCCAGGTCAATGCCCAGCTGGGCAAGGCGGAAGAGCGGGAAAAGGCCCAAAAACAGATGGAAGAAACCCAGAAGCAGCTGGAAAAGCAGCGGCCCCAGGCGGAGCAGGCCCAGAAGTGCCTGGAAGAACAGCAGAATCTGGCGCCTCAGCGGCAGGAGATCATCGGTCAGCTGAAAGCGCTGGAAGGAGAGCTTCCGGCCTACCAACAGCTGGAAAAAGGAAAAAATCAGCTGAAAGCCTTGGAGGAAAAAGTCCAGGCCCTCAAAGCGCATCAGGGGGAGCTTCAGGAGCGGCAAGAGGCTGTGAGCCGTGAGGCTGAAGAACTGGAACGGCAGGCAGCGGCTTTGCAGGAGGCGGCTGCTTTGCGGGAAAAGGCGCTGGGAGAGCAGCGGGAGGCTCAGGCCCGTCAGGCGCTCTGGCAGGCGATGCAGCAGGACCGCAAAACCTGGGAAGGCTATGCCCAGCAGATCGGCAAGGGAAAAGCCCAGGAAGAAAAGCTGGAAGAGCAGCGCCAGGCGGATGGGAAGAAGCGGGAAGAACTGGAACAAAAGCAGCAGGAACTTTCCCGGCGGTATCAGGAAGAGGCCGTGCTGGAAAGCTTGCAGGAACGGCTGTTGGCCCAGCAGACCCAGGCCCGGCAGGAGGAAGAAAGCCTTGGGCAGCTGGAAGGGTTGATTCAGGGCTGGGAACAGGCAGAAAGGGCCCTGAAACAGGCCCAGCAGGCATACCAGGAGGCCTGGAATGTGCAGGCCCGGCTGGATGCCCAATACCAGGAGAAAAACCGGGATTTTCTGGCTGAGCAGGCCGGGCTTCTGGCCCAGGAGCTGGAAGAGGGAAAACCCTGCCCGGTATGCGGTGCTCTTCAGCATCCGGCTCCGGCCTGTCTGTCCCCCCAGGCTCCCACCAAGGAAGAGGTGGAGCAGGCCAAAGCTGCGCTGGAAAAAGCTCAGCAGCAGGCATCGAAAAAAAGCCTGGAAGCGGGACAGTGGAAGAGCCTGGTCCAGGAGCGGCAGCAGCGGCTGGAAGCGGCCCTCCATCTGCGGGATGAAAAAGCTTCGTCTACCCAAGCGCGGGAAAAGCTGAAAGGTTGGAAAGAAGA
>JAHZHY010000152.1 GCA_019420045.1 Clostridiales bacterium | reverse complement strand
GCGGCTGGCGTATCCATGGCGGACCGCATTGGTGACGCACTCCACGGCGATCTCGGCAAAACTGTCTGCAACCCTCTCATCCTCCGGCAGCTTTCCCTGCACTTCCACAAATACATCCATCCCCCGGAAGGTTTCCTGCAGCATCTCCAGGCGGCGGGCCGGCCCCGGCGTCCGGTCTTCCCGGAGCGATGCAGGCAGGTTCCGGGCAAAATCCATCAGCAGCGTCTCATCGGGCTGCTGTCCGTCCCGCAGTGCCCGCAGCAGCAGACTGATGCGTTGGCCCAGAAGGTCATGGATCCGGCCTTTGCTCCGGGCGATCTCTTCCACTTCGCAGATCGCCTGCAGATTTTCAATGGTATGGCGCAGTTCCTGTCCCCGTTCCTCCAGTTTCTGATTCTGCTGGGCAAGAAGGGTCACAGCATCCCACTTTTCTGTAATGTCATCGGCGGTGAGCAAAACAAAAGACCGGCGTCCCACAGGAAGCTCATGAGAGGAAATGCTCCACACAGAGGAATCGGGAAAACGAAACACCTGTTGTCCTCCCACCGCTTCCCGCACACATCCGCCGTACAAGGGGCCTTGCTGCAGCACCAGCTGAAATTCCTTACCGTTGTGCAACGGTTTTCCGGTCATCTGCCGGGCCAGACCGTCCATCCGGCGGTTGCACAGCAGAATATCCCCCTCCGGACGGAAAAACAACAACCCGGTATGCAGCGTATCAATGGCCTCTTTCATGGATATGGATGAGATCTGGGTATAGAGCTCCCTCCGGCGTATCAGGCAGATATGTGCACTGCGAAGCAGGAAAAACACAACGCCTGTAAGGAAAAAGAACGGATAGGCCGCCCCTGTGATCCTCTCTGCCATGGGAAGCAGGACTGCCGTGCCGCCCATGACGAAAAAGGGCCAGATCAGCTCGGTTCCCACAGCGGCAGCCGTGCCCATGATCGCCGCCAGCAGGAATACCCCTTGCCGGGCAAGGCCGTAGGCGCTGGGGGCCAGAAAGCCGCAATACAGCCCGTACTGCACCTGGCCCAGCAGGGCGGCGAAAAGAAACAGCGACATCAGGACAGCACCTTCCATCCCGTTTTCCGCTCTGCGCGCCCAGCCGGCCGGCAGACGGCGGATGCTGTACGAGAGAGCCAGGGTCTGCAGCACAATGCTCACCGCCACCACCATGACCCATGCAGTGAGCATCCAATGGGGAAAGCGATAAAATTCAGCCACAGATCTCACCTCCCAGAGGTATCGTCATGCAGATTCCCACTGCATCGTCCAGATCCTTGCAGGTAATTTGCCCATGCAATGCAGACACCCCGTCCAGCAGTTCTTTGGAAAACTTCCATTGTCCGGGGTCTCCTCCCGGAAGGAAACGGAAAACCAGATCGTTCCCCTCTGTTTCCAGATACCCCATCAGGGGCGAAGCCCCCTCCCGCAGTGTCCAGGAGATGGTCTCAAAGGCAAAATCGTAGCAAAGTGCCGCGCTGCGGATTCCCAGCGCATCCCTTTGCCCGCACCGGATCAGCGTCTGCACCCCTGCATAGCGTGCCAGCTCCACCAGCTCATCCAGATAGATCTTAAGCTCGTCCCCGGCAAGCGTTTCTCCCTGACGGGCCAGAAAGAACAGATTGCACCGGCGCTTGATATGGCACAGGCACAGCGTGATGTAGGCCGTCATCCCCTGCGGCCGCTCTGTTTCCGGCAGAGTTTCGATGAGCGCCATCAAAGAGACCATGCGGCGCTCCATATCATGGTCCAGCTGCCGGAACAAAACCCGTTTTGTCTCCGCAGTCAACAGGCGTTTTTTGACCTCCCCTTCTTCCCGGAGCAGCGCATTGGCTGCCTCCAGGCGGATTTTCACATCCCGGATCTCCTTCCGCAGCCGGTTGAGTTGGGAGAGGTCTTCCTCCCACACCGCCATGCCGCTGCGGACAGGGACAGCATGCAGCTGTGTATCCTTGTCTCTCAGCAATGTTTGCCCCATATCCATGCGCAGCCGCTTCCAGATGGAAGGGGAAATGGGGCGGGCTCCCGAAGAGGACAGAACAGTGCGTCCAGTTTCATCCAGGATGGTCAGACTGATGGGAGCAGAAGCAAACAGGCGCTGGTACTGGATGTTCACCGGGATCAGTCCTGCGTGGAGCGCCGTTTCAAAGAACAAAACGGAAAGCACACAGATGCAGACCGTCATGTCGCTTTCCCATGCCAGCGGCACCCGATTGATGTAGGCGGCAAGGTAGGCCAGCAGGACGGCACAGAACAGCAGCGGCAAGATCTGCCCTCTCCGGCAGGCGCTTCTGTGTCCCGCGCGAAGCAATTTCCCGATGGCAAACGCCAGAAACAGAAGAGAAAAGGCCATCACGATCCAGAATCCCGGGCCATAGTGGTAATCCGCTTCCCAGTTTCCCGCCGGGTCAAAACGGAATACCAGCTGATGGAAGTCATTGGTCATCACCAACAGCACCGAAAACACATAGCAGCCCAGCGGCGGCCACAGAGGGCGCAGCAGCGGCTTTTGACCCTCTTCCCGATCCAGGATCTCTGTCAGATACAACAGCGCCACCGGCAAAGCCAGCTGAAAAATGTAATAGCCATACCAGCACATCCGGCTCAGGGTACTTTCTGTCATCAGCATGTATTTGAACAGGCGAAGCAGCAGCCAGCCCACCATGATCCAGCTCATTGCGGCAACGACCCGGCGCACATCCCGGCGGATCAGCCGGTGGGATACCGTTCCTTTCCACAATAGTATGACTGCAGCAATCAGCAAAGCAGACAGAATATGTTCTCTCAGATCGGCTGTGGTATAGAGACGGGTATGAAAAACCTGCCGGCGCAGATCCCTGCTGCTGTCTCCTGCAACCTCCAGAAACCAGTCATAGTCCTCTTCTCCCAGCATTCGGGCTGGTCGATAATCATCGGGGAAACTCTGTGGTCTGGCCCCATTGATCAAAGGCAGCTCTGCGGACAGAAGCTCCTCGTCCAGTCCAGGTCCCAATGTCAGCGGAACATCCGAAAGCAGCCCCAGCTGATAAGACACCGTGCCTTCCTCCGGCACAATGATCTCATAATTTCCTCCATTCCGGTTCCACGCAGCCGCTTCGTAATCCAGGCAGATCAAAATGGGGAAATTCGGATGATCCAAGTCGAATCCCCCATTCTGACAAAGCTGCTCCAAAAAATCCAGAGCATCCTCTTTTTCAGGTTCCTTCGGGTTCAATCCATAGGACAGCGCACCCATCACCATCATCGTGCGCATCACCGAAATACTCCCTATGCCAACCGGAACCTGGCTCTCCTGTAAGCTATTCCACCCGGTGATGAGGGCATCTGTCCGTGTGCGGTCCACTGCCAGGACCACCGTAGCCGACACATGAGGATACCAATACCGCCCCACTCCATTGGCCAGCGCCGGAACCGCCTGCACATCGAAGCAGGCTACTGCATTGCCCCGGGACATCTCTGCATAAAGGGTGTCTTCTGCCTTCCCAAGAGAATAATCTGGAAGAAACGCCTCCAGGACCTGGCTGTATTGCTCAGAACCTTCGGACACCGGAATGAGGCGGTCTCCTGCCGCTGCTGCACTGCACGACATCAGCAATAAAAGCACTCCCACCAGAAAAAGCGACAAACAGCGGTTCTTCATGACTCCACCGGCTCCCCAGGCTCATCCATCCGACTGGCACACTCCCGGCACAGATCCATTTCATTGCAGATGAGGAAACAGGCATCGCACACCAGCCGCCGGCATATGGGGCATTGGCTGAATCGCTCTCTGGCTTCCTGTCCGGCAGCCAGACGGGCCTGCTGCTTTTCCCGTTGATAGATGGCATCATAAAGTTCTTTTTTCTCCCTATGCTGCAGCGACTGTTCCCATTTTGAAAAGGGGATACTGCTGCTGTACCAGAATTCTCCGCACACCTCGCAGCGAATGGAGAAGCAGAAGTACTGAGGTGTGGAGCAATCCTCCAAATGGCTATACAACAGATCGATCATCCTGTGTTCCTCCTTCCTTTCCAATACTTCCTACTCCTGTTATAGCAGGAGTAGGAAGAACTGTATATGGTCCGATGAACACTTTTCCTTGTTTTTTGCAAAAGGTATCCAATGGATAATAGAAAAAGCGCACAAAACCATTTTCTCGGCTTTGTGCGCTTTGCTGTATTTTAAAGCAGTTCCTGAATTCTTCCGCAACGGCGAAGAAGATCGATATAGAGCATCAGTTCATCCCTGGAGGCCACTCCCAGTTTTTCATAGATGCTCCGGTTGTGTTTTCGCACTGTGCTCATGCTGATAAATGCCAGTTCCGGAATCTCGGCGATCTCATGTCCCTCCATATAATAACGGAGAATATTTCGTTCTGCCTCTGTCAATAGATCTTTTCGCGCCACGAACTGGTCAAAAAGTTCCGCAATGTTGGGGGGAAGTTCTCCCTGTTCCAACCGCTGATTCTGGGCCCGGGCATTGAGAAACTCCGCCAGCTCATCCACCTCGGAGATCCCGGAAGATATTCCTTGCTCTATCACCTCTTCCTGCTGAAACCGCTTCAGACTGTCCGTGATCGGCCGGACAAATCGCCGGGCCAGGAAGAATGAAAATGCCAACAGCACCAACAGCAGCACCAGAGCTGCAAAAACCCAGGTCTTTTGCACGCCAGCTGTATATGCCGCATAGCTGTCCTGAGGGATCAGGATCGCCACAGCCCAGGCTGCATTCTGGATTTCCCCCTTGGAGAGGGGTATGGCCTGGTGCAGGCCGATATACCGTTCTGCGCCTGTGTCATATTCATTGTAATACCGCCCCCGATGAATGAAAAAGGTCTCTTGTCCATCCAGATAACTGCCGCTGACACTGCCTACCAATCCGTCGGGCAGCAGAAGGCGGCCATCCTGAACAGGAGCCAGTACAGTGACCGCAGAACCGAATTCTCCTTCCATTGCCGGATAGGAAAACTGGAAATACAGCGCACTGATTTCCACGCCACAAACGCCGTACACCGTCCCATTGCTGCCCACGATGGGGACACACAGCAGCATAGCCGACTCCCAGGTGTCTTTCAGCCCGATCCGCGGAGACCAGAAAAAACACTGAGCCGGGCGTTCCAGCGACAGATCCATCAGCTCCCGGCAGCCCGGGATCTGATCGGTGTCAAATTCCAGGTTCCACCGGTTGTGCAATTCCAGATCCTTTTGCCGGGCAATATCCGGAATGCCGCGGAAATAGACCACCGTGGGCGCTACCGGGCTGCTGGCGCTGAGATTGGAATAGCGCAAATGAATCCCACTTCTGGAGTGTTCTGCCCCCGGCAGACCAGTGTTGGCCGTTGCATCCAGGATGGCATAGGCCCCATTGCAGTTGGCGGTCTGAAGAGTCGTGCTGATCAGCGGATACATCGCCTGCTGCAACAGCAGCAACCGTTCCGGATCATTGCTTACTTCCTGCAGCGACATCCCCTCCTGCATCAGTATCCCTTCAATTTCACGGCTCAGCTCCTTGGAGAGATTCAAGCTTTGCGCCGTCAGATGATCCAGCTGGCTCTCCACATTATCCCGCGTATTTTTCAAATGCAGCTTCATCACCTCATGAAGCTGCTCGTCATCCTGGGAAAAGATCCCGGCAATGGACAAAAGGAGGATCACCGCTGCAAAGACCACCAGGATCATGGATACCCAATAGAGCATCAGTTTCCTCTGCATACCCACGCTCTGCTTTTTGACAAAGGCATTCAATGTCCGGATCTCTTTCAGCTTGTTGAGCACAGTGTTTCCTCCTTTCCCCTGTCATCGCTCCATGATCTGCTGCAAAGCCTGAAGCCGCTCTGCACTGATCTGATCCAATCCCCTCTCTTCCCCATCCAGATAATCCTGACGCCCCAGGGCAAGCTGTGCTCTCACATTGTCTTCCAGCGCCGTTTCCAGGCTCAGGTAAGTTTCCAGCTGCGGCGGTACATAAAACTCATAATTTTCCTGGGTATCCAGATAGGCCTGATAGAGGGAGACATATTTGGCGCTTTCCAGTCCCTCAATGGCCTCGGGCAGCTGTTTTTCGAAAGCAGCTTGGGTCACCGGCATATAACCTGTCTGGGTGACAAATTCCACATTGTGTTCCGGCTCGGTCAGCCATTTGAGGAAGGTTGCGGCAGCCTGCTCTCTTTTGGGATTGGACTTTACCATGCAGAAGCCTGCTCCCCGCTGCATCACCAGCTTATCCCCATTTTCAAAAACCGGACAGGGCCGGGAAATGATGGTAATATCCTCAGAGGTATTGTCCGGATAGGTCACCACATCGCTATAATACAGAATACTGGCAGAGGACGCCACGCTGACAATGCTGTCTCCAGTGCGAAGCGATGCCGTGGCATAGCCGCCCTCCAGCCATACGCCTCCCCGGAGTGCAGCCTGGGCTAGTGGTTCCCAGGCTGTCTGAAAAGCCGGTCCAAAGGCCAGCCGGTCTCCCCGGAAGAAATCCTGCCCCAACGATTTTGCCCCTACCTGAAAGTAATTGAAGTAGTAATCATGGACAAACATGGATCTGGCATCCCCTGGAATATCCGGAGTCTGTCCATCGGTCCATTCCGCATAGATCTCAGCCGCTTTGAAAAGCCCTTCCCAGGTGTCCAGGTCCTCAATGGTCACACCGGTAGCCTGGGAAAACCGGTCAAAAATGGTCTTATTGATGAACATAATCTCAGTGGATTTTGCCACAGGAAGAACCACCAGCCGGCCATCCACCGTCCCCTCTTCCAGGAAGGCCGGAAGAAACGCAGCCAGTTCTTCCTCGCTGAAATAGTCCCGGTAGTCTGCCAGGATACTGTCATCCGGCAGCGCCGTCACCGTTTTGGGATAGGATATGAACAGATCGGGCAGCTCAGAAGCTCCCGGCTCTTTATTGGCGGCGGCCAGCACCAGTTCATGAATGGTATTGGTGTTGGACACCGAGGTGACCTGTACATTGATCTTCTTTTCTTTCCCCACCGTCTGATTGAACTGGTCGATCAGATCGTTGAGGGGAGAATCCACCTGTCCTCCATAGACATGCCAGACTGTAATGGTGGTCGGCGTCTCCTCTTTGTTATGGATTGTGTCTGCACAGCTTGTACAAAAAAGCAACATAGCCACCAGCAAAAAAACGAGTTTTCTTGTTCTCATTCTTCTTCCCTCCCCCAAAAATCTGTCACAAGGAGTTTTCAATTCCATCAATGTCCATATCCCATCAAATGGACATAATCTTTTTATCAGTATATCACAGATCTCATTTTCCGTCCCTACCCGCTGCGGGTAGTCTGCGATCCGTTATGAACAAATTCTACCGTTTCACATTATTTACAATTATTATACACTACTATTAAGACAAAAAATAGGCATAACCACAATATCCCTCCGGCCGATTTTCCTAAAGTTCTTTGATAGCCTGCCACAACTTGTCCTGCATTTTTTGTATCGCTTCGATCTCTTCTTTCCGAACAAAATGGGCACTGTTGGCCACCTTGGCGATCTGGTTGATGTTATTCCCTATGGCGGACATCTGCCGCAGCAGCGCCGCCAGATTTTCCGGCGGACGGAGCTTTACATCCCGCCCCAGAATGAGCTGCCGAACTAGCGGCTCCATCTTCAGGCCAGTAATCTCTGATTGCCGTTTGAGGTGGACATACTCCTGTTCATTTAAGCGCACTAAAACAGCTTTTCCCCGCTTGCGCATAGTTCAATCATCTCCTCTCAAGGCCCATCAAAATCGGGGGGTATTAGGGGGCATCCCCTTAACAAGTTCGCATTTGGCTAGCCAAATGCTATGCTTGCAAGGACACGGAAACCGTGTCCTTCTCTATCCAGCTGAAAAGAAAATCACCCCCGGGCCTCCCCTCGCATTTTTACCTGTCCCCAAATTCCTTTCTGCATCTGCAGAAAATCGTTGTAATCCTTTCCACGGGCTGGCGGCGCATCCATCACCATATAATCCGCCAGTTGTTCCCGGAGCCATCGGGCGGCCTTGCGCCCAGGAGGATCATTATCCAGACAAAGATGAATTTCTTTTGTTTGCCGGTGCTCCTTTAAATACCATTCCAACGCCCCAGGCAGTTTTCCTTCTGTCATCCTGGCTATGCCGCCCAGAGACAGACAGGAGATCGTTTCCCACTCTTTCCCCGTCTCCTTTTCTATGGTCAGAAAAGACAGCGCATCCACAGCAGATTCAAAAACCCAGAGGGCGGAAGACTGTTTCTGCAAACGGGGAAAAGCAAAGGAAAAACGCTTGTCGCTTCCCGGCACTTCTCCTACAAAGGTACTGCCACTATGTGTTCCACGGAGCATGGCATACTTTGGTGTTTGGCCATCGAACCCCAGGAACACACAATTATGGTGCCCGGCCTCTTCATACAGCAGCCCTGCCTTGATGCAGTATCGGATGATCTCCAGATCAATACCCCTTCTGCTGAGATAAGCAAAGACACGCCGGTTGTCGGCGTGTCTCGGGGGAAGCTGTATCCATTTTGCTGTCTCTTTTTTCTGCCTTTCCATTCTCTCAGCAACAGATGGCTGGGGTGCTCCGGCCAGGATCTCCACTGCCTGACGAAACTCCAAGCCCTTCACCTTGATCAAATAATCCAGAGCACTGCGCCCACCGATCCCTCTGCTCCACCAATACCACATGCCATTGGAAATTTTCAGGCTGTCATGGGTACGGGTGCAATATGTTCTGCCGCTGAAATGAACAAGCTCTGCCGGCTCATACCGGCGCAGATAAGTCAGCAGGTCCATCTGCCGGGCTCTTGTTATCTCTTCTTGCTTCAAACTTGCTCCCTCCTTTCCTGATGGCATAGAAAAAGCCTGTCTCCTTTTTTTGGAAACAGGCTCATTTCTATTGTTCTGATTTTTCATCCTACCTGAATATGTCTTACACAAATCAGCTTCTATTTCAGCAGATCCGCCAGATAACCTTCATCCCTCTGATGTTTTCCTTTCAGCTGTTTATATCGTTTTATCGCATCCACCAGCAGATCAATCCGGTCTCCGTAATAGTTGCGGTAAAAATCCGTGCTGTTGTCGTAACGGGTCCTATGATACACTATATGTTCTTTGCTAAAGATTTTGGGACTCTTTTTGGACTTCTCCTTTTCGAAGTCAGCATCCAAATCTTCCGAGATAATAAGCAGCATCTCCAGTTCCGGTTTTGTGCAGTACTTCTTCACATCCTTAATTTGGCCTTTGTATTCTTTGGGGATCTTCAGTTGGTCACTTAATTTGTCGCCGATTCTCAAAACATGGACATCCCCATGATACAGATTGAGTGCAGCTTTTACAGCAGAACTTTTTCCGATCTGCCTTGCATGATAGGGAACCAAGTTCAGCAAATCATCTTCTGTAAATATCAGCTTATCATGTTCCAACAGCATTCTGATGATCTCAAGTTCATTTGGTCCCTCACACATAATCAGATATTTCATCTCATCAGCTCCTTTTTCAAGGCCATGAGATCTTCATAATTCACGGAAGTATGAAAAACATCGTTGTAAAACTGTCGGCTTTTCAAAAGCTCTGATCTGATGTTATAGGTTTCATACATATTCTCCAGATGAATTTTGCCATCCGATTTGGCGATCCAAATGTTATCCTGGCGATTAAACAAGTCCAGAACTTCACAATAATGGGTTGTGAATATCAGTGTGGCCGATTTCCTATTCACAGTCTTATCCTTGAATAGGCTGATCATATTCTCCACCAAGGTTTTGTGAAAATGATTTTCCACTTCGTCGATCAGCAGATCAAACCCATTTTCCAGCGCCGCAACCACAAAAATATAGAGCAGGACGCCCTTCGTTGTACCACTGGAAAGCATATAAACCAATTCAGAATCAGAGAGTTCTTTGATACCGTCCTGATAGACGAGCCTATAATTCTTTTCATCCATCATCTCCAAGCTCTGAATTTTGTCATCGAAAATCTTAATGACCTTGGCCAGAACTTCTTTCGATATTTCATAGGTCTTCATCGCTTTGAACACCAGGCGATATGTGTCTGCACCCTCACCCTCGCAATTGAAGTAAACTGCACGGGTGGCTTTCTTTTTGAGCACAAAGAACACAATGGATGTGTCTTCCGGAAGCTCTCCCAAATCCTTGATCTCTTCAAACCCTTCGTCAGAATAAATCTTATTCACATTGGATTTGTAGTATTTTTTCCGATAGATGTGCTGCTCTGTAAAATTGGCCTTGCTTCCCAAATTCGGATCTGCTTTCAAAATGGTATTGTATTTATAAATGCAGCCCTCATGATAGAACATGATTTCCAATTTTACATTGTCATAATCATAGTGTTTATTTTCCAAACGGAATTCACTGAGAATGGAATAACCGCATTCCATCAGCTCAATTGCAGAAGTTTTGCCGGATGCATTTTTTCCAACAAAGGCTATCGTATTAAACGCATACAGTTCTTCTGCAATTTCCTGCAGCTCGTATTCTTTATCTTCACTGGTTTTCTTGGATTTTGCCACAAGATCGATTGTAAAATCATCGCAGCAATTTTTATAGTTTGATGCACGAATCCTCAACAGTTTCATCCAACACTTCCTCCTTTGCTTCCATCTTTATTTATTATAGCACAGAAGTTGATTTAAACAATATTTTTGTTTAAATTCATTTCGAAGTTTTGTTTCCGCTGGATACATCATATTTTTATCTTCAAAAAAGATTATATGGGCTTCTTTGGAATTCATACACCAAAAGACACTCAATGCAGATTGTTTCTCTCAAACAGAAAAAGCACACGGGGCAAAACCGTGTGCTTTTTCTTCTTATTGATCTGCATGCCAAGCGCTTCCGCTCACCTCTGGGTTCCTTGTTTTTGGTGCTCCATACGCTCCAGAAGGTCCAGCGCCTTGTTGATCCGCTCTTTGATCTGCCGGGGCGTCATATGTTTGGGAAAGCGCTTTTGAACCCACTTCCCATCCAATGTGATCTTGTGCTCCAGCGGTTTCTCCTCCCTCATGATCCGTTCGATCTGATCCTGTTCCAGCTTCCCTTCCTGACTCAGCTCTTTCATCTGCCGGGCCTGTGCCATAGAAGGAATCGCTTCATCCTGCTCCATCACCAGGAGCAGGCAGGATTGTTCCTTCTCCGTCAGGTGGGAGAGAAAATCCGCAGCAGCCACAAGTTTCAATGTGCCGTTGTCCACATGATCCATCAAGGCGGGAATAAGCTTATTCAGCCGGATATACCGCTGGACTTGTGTTTTACTCTCTTGCACTTGTTGGGCTAAAAGTTCATTGGCACGCTGCCCCTCCAACTTCGGACCAACTTGGTCCGAAGTTAAATCACTTCGCTCCCCCTGCCGTTTCATGGCATCCAGCTTCAGCTTATATGCCCTGGCCTTTTCACTGGGCAGCAGATCCTCCCGATTGATATTGAAGTCCACCACCAGAATGTCTGCTTCCTCGTCCGAATAAGATCGGACAATGGCCGGGCGGGTATCCAGCCCCACAGCACGGGCACAGTAATCCCGCCGATGTCCGGCTATGATCTCATATTCTCCTGCCTTGCGTGGCCGGACGATCATCGGTTCCATAATGCCGAACTGCTCTACACTATCCATCAGCCGCACCAAATCAGCTGTAGGACGGTCAATGGTGTAAGGCTGACGCTGATAGGGAAAAACCTGGTCGGCCGGGAGGATCTTCACCTGTTCACCCTGGTCCGCCTGCCGCTCTTCCTGGGATTTGAACAGGTCATCGAACTTGGTCAACTGAATGTTTTTCACGCTGCTTGCCACGGTTCAGCACCTCTTTCGTCAGATTTGCATAAGCCTGCGCCGCTTTTCCTCCCGGATCGTGCTCAAAAATGCTTTTGTTTTCCAGGCTGATCTCCGCTGCCCGGATGGAGCGCGGAATCTCACTGGCAAAAACCCGGCTGCCGTAGATATTCCGGAGCAGCTCTCCAATGCCCTTGGCCAGAGTGGTACGGCTGTCCACCATGGTCAGCAGAATCCCCTCTACCTCCAGCCTGGGATTGAGCTGCCGCTTGACACGGGCCACGGTTTTCAGCAGCTGCTCCAGCCCTTTGGCCGGGAGATAATGGGCCTGTACCGGGATAATCACGCTGTCTGCTGCTGTCAGAGCATTGATGGTCAGCATCCCCAGAGAAGGCATGCAGTCGATGATGGCATAATCATACTTCTCCTTCACCGTGGAAAGATATTGCCGCAGCATCGTTTCCCGACTCATGGTATTGACCAGTGTCACCTCTGTGGCAGAAAGCTCGATGTTGGCCGGAAGAAGATGAATGCCGTCCCGGTGCTGTAAAATGCCTTCTCCCAGCACCACAGGCTGGTCGGTGATGATTTTCTCCATCAGGTCTGCCAATGTGGGTGAAAGCTCGTCCGGCTGGGACCATCCCAGCATCTGGGTCAGATTCCCCTGGGCATCGGCATCGATCAGCAGCACTCTTTTGCCCTTCCGTGCAAGACCAATGCCCAGGCTGGCCGCCGTGGTGGTTTTTCCCACCCCTCCCTTCTGATTTGCCAACGCAATGGTTTTCATAAAACGCCTTCTTTCTCTTTCAGCTGGTATACTTGTCTTACTCTATCCGTCTTATTTCCTTTCGGTTTCCGAAACTGTTGTTCTTCGTTTTTCGAAAGTCAAAAAGGGGCATACCGGTCCCTACCCTTTCGATTTTCGAAAATACGGCCTTTCGGATTACCCCAGTTCCTTCCCTGCGAAATTTTTGATATAGATGATGGATGGCTTCCCCTGGCCCTGCCGCACCCTTTCGATCAGTCCGATGCCCTTTTTGCTGTCCAGTTCCGCCAGGAGTTTTGTGGCCTTTTCGCTTTTGCAATGCAGCATCTCCATGACCTCTTCTACTGGAAAAAAGATATACACCCGGCCCTGATCGTCCAACCAGTGGTTTTTCATG
>JAHZHY010000151.1:6681-8091 GCA_019420045.1 Clostridiales bacterium | reverse complement strand
GCACCGCCTTCTCCCGTGCCGACTTCCACCAGCGCTTCATGCGGGGCCGCATCACCATGATCGGCTGTCCCAAACTGGACGAGGGCGACTACACGGAGAAGCTGACCGAGATCCTCCGCCGGAACGACGTCCGGGAGGTCACGGTCATCCGCATGGAGGTCCCCTGCTGTGGCGGGCTCCAGCGGGCGGCGGAGACCGCCCTGCGGCAAAGCGGCAAGTTCATCCCCTGGCAGGTGGTCACTCTGTCGGTGGACGGAAAAATTCTGGACAAGACAAACTGAAAAAGAAAGAGGCATTTTTATGGAAAACAAAATCAAAAACATTCCCCATGAGCAGGTTCTCACCCTGCGGGAGCTGGTTCCCTGCCAGGAAGGCCAGGTGGTCAGCCGCACCCTGGCCCAGAACAACGCCGTCAGCGTCACATTGTTCTCCTTTGCCAAGGGAGAAGAGATCAGCACCCACCGCTCGGAGGGGGACGCCTTTGTCACCTGCCTGGAAGGTGTGGGTAAAATCACCATTGACGGGGAAGAATATATCTTAAAGGAAGGCCAGTCCATTGTTATGCCGGCAGGTCATCCCCATGCAGTTTATGGGGAAGAAGCCTTCAAAATGCTGCTGGTCGTCATTTTCTAACACTTTGAGCAAAGGAGCCTTGCCATGAAGGAAAAAATGTTTTGTTATCAATGCCAGGAGACCGCCGGGTGCGCCGGCTGCACCCAGGCCGGCGTCTGCGGCAAACAGCCCGATGTTGCCGCCATGCAGGACCTTCTGGTCTATGTGACCCGGGGACTTTCCGCCGTGACCACCGCTTTGCGGAAGGAAGGAAGGCCGGTGAGCAAACAGGTGAACCATCTCATCACCTTCAACCTGTTCACCACCATCACAAACGCCAATTTTGACAAAGAGCGGATCATGGAGCGCATCCGCTCCACCCTGGAAACCAAATCCGCCCTGCTGGGCCAGGTAAAAGATCCCTCTATGCTGCCCAAGGCCGCATTGTGGGATGGGGCGGGAGACTGGGAAGAAAAAGCCCGGCAGGTGGGGGTGCTCTCCACCCAGCATGAGGACATCCGCTCCCTGCGGGAACTGATCACCTATGGCGTCAAGGGCCTTTCCGCCTACATGGAGCACGCCAATGCCCTTCTCCAGGAGGATGAAGAGGTGGACGCCTTTCTCCAGCGGGCGCTGGCCGCCACCCTGGACGACAGCCTGACCGTCGATGACCTGGTGGCCCTCACCCTGGAGACCGGCAGCTACGGCGTCAAGGGCATGGCCCTTCTGGACAAGGCCAACACCCAGACCTATGGCAATCCCCAGATCACCAAGGTCAATATCGGCGCAGGGAAAAACCCGGGCATCCTGATCTCCGGCCACGACCTGCGGGATCTGGAAATGCTGCTGGAGCAGACA
>JAHZHY010000151.1:5346-6671 GCA_019420045.1 Clostridiales bacterium | reverse complement strand
GTACACCCATTCGGAAATGCTCCCCGCCCACTATTACCCCGCTTTTCAGAAATACCCCCATTTCGTGGGCAACTACGGCAACGCCTGGCACAAGCAGCGGGAGGAATTCGAAGCCTTCCAGGGCCCCATCCTTATGACCACCAACTGCATCGTGCCGCCCAAGGACAGCTACAAAGCAAGGCTCTTCACCACCGGCGCCGCCGGTTTCCCCGGCTGCCCCCACATCCCCGGCGGCATCGGCGAGAAAAAGGACTTTTCTCCCATCATTCAGATGGCCAAGACCTGTCCCCCTCCCACGCCGCTGGAAGAGGGCGAGATCGTGGGCGGTTTTGCCCATGAGCAGGTGTTCGCTCTGGCCGACAAGGTGGTGGAGGCGGTGAAAAGCGGCGCCGTCAAAAAATTCGTGGTGATGGGCGGCTGCGATGGCCGTCAGAAGAGCCGGGAATACTACACCCGGTTTGCCCAGGAGCTCCCCAAGGACACCATCATCCTCACCGCCGGCTGCGCCAAGTACCGTTACAACAAGCTGCACTTGGGTGATATCGGCGGCATCCCCCGGGTGCTGGACGCAGGACAGTGCAACGACTGCTATTCCCTGGCCCTCATCGCCCTCAAGCTGAAAGAGGCCTTCGGGCTGGAGAATGTGAACGATCTGCCCATTGTCTACAACATCGCCTGGTATGAGCAAAAGGCCGTCATCGTGCTGCTGGCTCTGCTGTCCCTGGGAGTGAAGAACATCCATCTGGGCCCCACCCTTCCCGCCTTCCTCAGCCCCAATGTGGTGAAAGTGCTGGTGGACAACTTCGGGATTGCCGGCATCGGCACCGTAGAAGAGGACCTGGCCCTGTTCTTCGGCGAAAACTAAATTACTGCAATGTACAAAAAACTGCACCGCTTCCTTGCGGCGCAGTTTTTGTATGCGTAAATTGGTTACATCCAGTCCTGGATAACACCGGCCTCCCGCATCAGTTTTTCCACTACTGTGCCGGAAACCACTTTGAGCAGCGGCTTTTTCAGCAGTTCCAGCGGCCCGGGCAACCGGACCTCCAGGGGAGATTTTCCGTCCATCAGATGCACCGAACTTTGCAGCAGCTCCCGCACATCGTAGACGCTGCCCCACACCTCGGGCACGCCCCGGTCCACGCCCAGCAATCCGTACACCGCTTCCATGGCGGTGCGCACCGAGTATTCAGTGGTGAACACGGTATCCCGAGGGGTATCGGCAAACTGACCCAGGAAAGCAAAGTTGACGCAGCCATCGGGGATCACATCGGGCCGGTCCCCCTTCCGCCGGGGCATGAAGAAAGCGGTGATATAGGGCATCA
>JAHZHY010000151.1:0-5309 GCA_019420045.1 Clostridiales bacterium | reverse complement strand
TGGGCGCTGTTTTCCGCCAGATCGTCAATCTCCTCTACCGGAACGCCCAGATGATAGAGCCACTCCTGGGTGATCTCCCTTCCGGTGCAGTCCTTCATGGGCTTTTTCACATAATCGCCGGGCACATCGGTAAACAGGCCATAGACCCACACGCAGACCTTTTCCTCATCCTGCTCCTTGAACTGGCCCTGCCGGTTGATGGTCCAGCTGAGCAGCCAGCTGGAATCCTGGCAGCTGACAATGCCACCGGTGACCACTTTTCCTGTGCGGGGGTCCCGCTTGCAGATGTTGGTGATATAGGGCAGAATCCGATCGTCCAGTGTGGTGATGGTGGCCGATTCCCAGTTGGTCTTGTGCACATCGGAGCAGAATTTCTCCGGACGGCCAAAAGCCGGGTCCTGCTTTGCAATGTTCTTCCAAAGGTTCCAGCAGCCGCTGGTGCGCACTTCGGCGTCCCCATTGGGAGCGTGATCCTGATCGCCGTAAATGGTGCCTTCGGTGCAGGAGCCGTTGGTGA
Source organism: Clostridiales bacterium (assembly GCA_019420045.1). GTDB lineage: Bacteria > Bacillota > Clostridia > Oscillospirales > Butyricicoccaceae > Pseudobutyricicoccus. Next base: position 4,792 of record JAHZHY010000151.1, on the reverse strand, counting down.
CGAACACCAGATCCTTCTCGGTGAGCAGGATGCCTTTTTCCGCTCCATCCACCTTGCACTCGATGGCAGTGGCCACCTTCTTCCCTTCCTGGATATCAAAGAGCACATTGGTCACCTGGGTGCCGAACTGGAAGTCCACCCCCGCTTCCTCCAGATATTTCTGCATCGGAAGGATCAGGGATTCATACTGGTTGTACCGGGTGAATTTCAGAGCGCTGAAATCAGGCAGCCCGGCGATGTGATGAATGAAGCGCTGGAAATAGAGCTTCATTTCCAGGGCGCTGTGCCAGTTCTCAAAGGCGAACATAGTGCGCCAATAGAGCCAGAAAGTAGAGGAAAAGACCTCGTCATCAAACACATCTTCGATGGTTTTGTCGTAAAGATCTTCGTCGGGGGTCATAAAGAGCTTGACGATCTCCATGCATCCCTTCTGGCTCAGGTTGAATTTGCCGTCGGTGTGAGCATCCTGGCCCCGGTTGACTGTGGCCCGGCAGAGAGAATAGTTGGGATCATGCTTGTTGAGCCAATAGAACTCATCCAGCACCGAGGCCCCCGGCTTTTCCAGCGAGGGAATGGAGCGGAACAGATCCCACAAACATTCGAAATGGTTTTCCATCTCCCGGCCGCCCCGCATCACATAACCCCGGCTGGGGTCAAAGATGCCGTCGCAGGCGCCGCCAGCCACATCCATGGCCTCCAGGATGTGAATGTGGGAAGGGGGCATCTGGCCATCCCGCACCAAAAAGCAGGCCGCCGCCAGGGAAGCCAGGCCGCTTCCCACGATATAGGCGCTTTTTTCTTCCACTCCTTCCGGCTTTTCCGGCCGGGCAAAGGCTTCGTAGTTGCCGTTGGAATAATAAATGCCCTTGCTGTTTTTCTCCTGCTTTCCCCGTTCGGTGTTCCGCCAGTCGCTGCGATCCGGCGCCTGACAAGATGCGGATTCCTTCTGGCTGTTCTTCTTTTTCTTTGCCAGCACGACAGCGGCTCCTGCACCGGTGAGCGCGGCGGCTGCCGCAGCCATCCTGGCTGTTGTTTTTTTATCCATAGAATAAGGACCTGCCTTTCTGTTTTTCTTTCTGTCCTTATCCTACCCCCTTTGGGTGCACAATACCATTTACAAAAAGGGCCAGGTGATAAAAATTTTATCATCCCGCCCTTTTTGTAAAGTGATTCAGTTTTTCTCTGCGAAGTTCTGGATGGAGTGGGCCACAGTGCCTTGCAAGGTGGTGCTCATCTTTCCAACGATCACCCTGGGATCTGCGGTCATACCCTGACGGATCCAATCCAGCATGATCCCTACAAAATTGTATTTATAGAAGTCGGCAATAAAGGATTTGTCCTCCGGGGAGATCCTGACCCCCTGGCTTTTTTCCTCCACCACACCCCGGATCAGATCATAGGTGAGTTTATAGAGAAAACGCTCCATCTGATCCCGGCTGATGCACCGGTAGGCGCCCAGCACAAAGACCTTGTTTTCCAGCACGGCTTCAAAAATTTGCAGCAGCCCTTCCTGCCAGGTGTCATAGGTCTTTTTCCCCTGTAAGGCCCGGCCTGCATCCTCGATACACACCCATTCGATGAGGTCATAGATATCCTTGAAATGATAATAAAAGGCCATGCGGCTGATGCCGCAGTCGGTGGTGATATCCCGGATGGTGATCTTGTCCAGGGCCTTGACCTGCATCAGCTTTTTCAGGGATTGTTCCAGGGCCTGTTTTGTGGTGTTTGCCATAAAAATGCTCCTTTGTTCTGTGGTCATCGGGACAGGGGATGGAGTTTTCGGTAGCGCTCTCCCGCTTCTCCTTCCAAAGCCCGGAAGTACACCTGCACCCAGTAAGGGTCCTCCAGCCCCAGAAGGGCCTTTAAATCCTCTGCCGTAGCCCCCTTCTCCGCCAGATGAACGGCCAGGGAGGCCCGCAGCAGCTGGGGTGTCACCGGCAGAGCAATTCCCGCCTCTTCCCCCCTCCGGCCCAAGACCTTCCATAACCCCTGGCGGGTCAGGCGTTTCCCAGCTGCATTGAGGAATAGGGCCAGCTCCCCCGCCTGGCTCAGCATCCCATCCCGGCAGGGCCCGAGATACTCTTTCAGCGCCCCCACAGCCTGGGGATACAGGGGCAAAAAAGGTTCCGGCCGCTCCGGAACATGGAGAAGCCCCCGCTCTAGAAGCACCTGGTCTGTGTTGAGAGCGGTAAGCTGGGCACTTTTCAGGCCGGTGGCATAGAGCACATGGAGGATGGCCCGATCCCGCCGGGCGGCAAAGGACTTCCCCTGAGGAGATACCAACAAATGCCGCACCTGTTCCAGAGTGAGGAAAGCGGGCAGGTTCCCTTTGCGCCGCTCCACCGCCAGACGCCGGGGCAAATTTTCCGCCACGATCCCCCGGGCCATGAGAAAAGCATAATACCGGGACAAAGAAGAGCGCACCCGGGCCAGGGTGGCAGCAGAGCGGCCCCGCTGTTTCAGCTCTGAAAAGTATTCCTCCAGCTGCTTTTGTGTGACCGTCTCATAATCCCCGTCTTCCCCCAAGCCCAAAAAGGCATCCAGCGCCGCCACATCCCGCAGATAGACCTGGCTGGTATGGGGAGAAGCCGGGGTATTTTGTTTCAGATCATCCAGAAAAGCATCAAACCGGCTGTCCATGTGTTCTTTCCTTTCTTCTTTATCCCACCCAGGCCAAGGCGGCCCGGCAAAACCAGGGGGCCAGCAGGCTGCCCAGAAAGCTATACACCAGGCAGAGCAACAGGCAAAGCAGCGCTGTGCGAAGATAATCCGGAGCAATGGGCCGGCGTTTCATTCCCCGGCGGCGCCTTCCCTTTCTTCCCGGCGCTTTTTTCAAAGCCTGGCCCATGGCGCTTTCCCCCAGCTCCAGCATACAGAGGGTGGTGAGCAGCGCGCCCCCAGCTCCCAGCAAGAGGGAAGCGGCATAACCTCCCAGGCCGTAATCCCGGCAGAACTCTCCCACCCAGCAGGCCAGAGTGAATCCCCGGGCGGCAAAGAGCAGCAGCACCCCATAGGCCCCGAAGGAAAAAAGCCCGCAGCAGAACAGGGGCAGCAGATAGAGAAGGAAGCCCCCCAGCAAGCGGAAAAACAGCCACAGCCGTCCTTCTCCGGCCCATTGCTCCAAGGAAAGGGCCCCGGTCCCTTCCTTTTGGAACAAAACCATCCAAATGCACCCGGCCACGGCCCCCAACAAAAGGCATCCGGTGAGGAGCAGCAAGGGGAGGGGCGGCAAGTCCTTTTTTTTCATTCTTCCTGGCATCGTCTTTTCACCTCGCCCATCTATACGGCGAAGCAAAAGAAAAAATGCCTTTCTTTTATTATATCTGTTTTTCTCCCTGGCGCAAGATTGATTTTTGATTTCTGTAAACTGTTTTCTGTAAACTTCATGCTTTTTTATCCCCTCTCAGGGCCTGTTTGTGCAAAAAAGTGAGAAAACAAAAGTTCTTCCCATTGTTTTTTGTGCAGTGTTGTGCTATCCTCAAGTGGGATGGGTTTCCCCTTCCCTATTTTATGATTTCAGATCACTCAGATCACAAGGAGGTCAGCAACGATGCAAACCATCACATCTCCCAAGGAGTTTTTCGGCTTTGACCTGGGGGCCGATTACAAGATCGCCCGCTGGGATCGGATCGTGGAATACTACAAGCTGCTGGACAGCCAGTCCGACCGGATCCAGGTGACCGAAATGGGCCCCTCCACCGAGGGCAATCCCTTCCTCAAAGTCATCATCACTTCTCCGGAAAACTTCGCCCATTTGGAGGAGCTGCGCCAGATCAACCAGACCATCGCCGATCCCCGGGGCCTTTCTCAGGAAGAGATCCAGGGACTGGTGAAAAAGGGCAAAGCGGTCAGCGTGCAGAGCATGAGTCTCCACGCCACCGAAATCGGCGGCACCCAGATGGCTCCCCTGCTGGCCTATGACCTGCTCACCGGCGACACTCCGGAGATCCAGAACATCCTTCAGAATGTGGTGCTGGTGATGGTGCCCTGCTTCAACCCCGACGGTCAGATCATGGTCACCGATTGGTACAACTCCACCCTGGGCACCCCCTATGAAGGTTGCAACTACCCCTCCCTCTATCATAAATACACCGGCCACGACAACAACCGTGACGCCTTTGCCCACAATATCGTGGAATCCCAGTATGTAGGGGACATCCTGTTCAAAGAGTGGACTCCCCAATCCTATTTTGATCATCACCACATGGGCAGCTATGGCGCCCGTATTTTCGTGCCGCCTTATAAGAACCCTGTGAGACCCTACACCGATCCTCTGGTTTATAACGAGCTGTCCCTCTATGGGGCCAATATGTGCTACCGCATGGAGCAGGAGGATCTGTCCGGCGCTTCCATGATGTCCCAATTCCCCGGCTGGGGCCACTATGGCTACCACTGGATCACAAACAGCCATAACATCGCCGGTATGCTCAGCGAAAGTGCCAATGCCAAGCTGGCCACCCCGCTGTACATCCATCCCGAACAGCTGGAGGGGAACCACGACAAGTCCACCCCCTTCTATGGTCCTCAGGTTCATTTCACTGGTGGCGGCTGGGAGACATCGTCAAGCGCCAGTACTGCGCCGCCTATACCGTGCTGGATACCATGGCCAAAAACCGGGAGCAGATCCTTTACAACATGACCCAGAAGGCCCTGCGCCAGACCCAGCGGGGCAGCGAAAGCCATGAGCAGGCTTTCCTCATTCCGGAAAACCAGTTCGACCAGGGCGTGCTGCGCGTCTTGCTGAAGATCCTGCTGGATCAGGGCATTGAAATCAAGCGGGCCACGTCTGACT
>JAHZHY010000015.1:4037-4269 GCA_019420045.1 Clostridiales bacterium | reverse complement strand
ATCAAGGCCCTGCTGGAGAGGGCCACACCCTTGCAGTCCCTTTGCCTGCGGGGAGAGATCTCCAACTATAAAATGCACCATTCCGGCCATCATTATTTCACTTTGAAGGATGAAAATGCCGTCATCAACGCCGTGATGTTTGCCGGGAATGCTTCCAAGCTGCGCTTTCGGCCGGAATCGGGGATGAAGGTCATCGTCTACGGTAAGGTGGGACTGTTCCCCAAAAGCGGCC
>JAHZHY010000015.1:0-4027 GCA_019420045.1 Clostridiales bacterium | reverse complement strand
AGTACCAGATCTATGTGAGCCAGATGCTCCCCGATGGAGTGGGTGCGCTGTACATCGCTTTTGAACAGCTGAAACAGCGGCTTTATCAGGAAGGGCTTTTTGACAAGGAAAAGAAAAAGCCTTTGCCCACCTATCCCGGTACCATCGCCCTTGTCACCTCTCCCACCGGCGCTGCCGTGCGGGATATGCTGCGCATTCTGAAAAAACGCTGGCCCCTCAGCCGGGTGCTGGTGTGTCCGGTGAAGGTCCAGGGAGAAGGGGCTGCCCAGGAAGTGGCGGAAATGCTCTGTTATGTAGACCAGCACCAGCTGGCCGATCTGATCATCACCGGCCGGGGCGGCGGCTCCATTGAAGATCTGTGGGCCTTCAACGAAGAGCCGGTGGCCCGGGCCATTGCCCGGTGCAGTATCCCGGTGGTTTCCGCCGTGGGCCATGAGCCCGATGTGACCATATCGGATTATGTGGCCGATCTGCGGGCGGCCACCCCTTCCAACGCTGCCGAGCTGGCCGTGCCCGACAAGGGGGAGCTGTTTTTGCGTTTGCAGGATTGGGACAGACACATCAAAATGCTGGAAACAAGGCGCCTTCAGCTTCTCGGTCAGAAAATAGAAGAAAGCCACCGGCGCATGATTCTGGTGGAAAAGCGGCGGGTGCAGCTGTTGCGTCAGCAGCTTTCCGCCCTTTCCCAAAAGAAGATCATGAGCAGCCCCAAAGAGTATTTCAATGAGCGGCGGCTGAGCCTGTCTTTCTCCCAGGAGCGGATGATCGCCGCAGCCCGGGAAAATGTGGGCAGAAAGCGGCGGGATTTCATCGGCAAGGCGGCCACGCTGGACGCCATCAGTCCGCTGAAGGTGCTCAGCCGGGGTTATGGCTTTGTGACAAAAGACGAAAAAATCGTCAAGACAGCGGCAGACATCGCCCCCGGCGATCGGATCGACCTGCGTTTGCAGGGTGGCAGCGCCAGCTGTCTGGTGGAACAGGTGGACCGGAAATAGGGGAGAGGAGGAACCGTTTTGTCGGAGGAATTTGTGTTTGAAAGCGCTATGAAGCGCATTGAAGAAATCGTCCGGCTGCTGGAACAGGGGGATGCGCCTTTGGACCAGAGCCTGGCTTTGTTTGAGGAGGGCACGGGCCTGATCAAAAAATGCTCGGCGGCCTTGGATCAGGCAGAGCAAAAGGTGGAAATGCTGGTCAGGACGCCGGAAGGCCCGGAGACCGAGCCTTTCCAGGTGCCGGAGGAATAAAGAGATGGATATGGCAGAGAAACTGAAAGAATACGCCCGCCTGACCCAGGAAGGGCTGGAAAACTATCTGCCGGAGCAGGCGGGGGCATTGGAGACCATCTTCCAGGCTACCCGGTACAGTGCTCTGGCCGGAGGAAAGCGGCTGCGCCCGGCCCTTTTGATGGAGTTTTATGCCCTCCACGGGGGAAATGCAGAAAAGGCCCTGCCCTTTGCCTGCGCTTTGGAAATGGTGCATACCTATTCCCTGATCCATGATGATCTGCCCTGTATGGACAACGACGATCTGCGCCGGGGCAAACCCACAAATCACAAAGTGTTCGGGGAGGCCACCGCTCTTCTGGCGGGAGACAGCCTGCTCACCCGGGCGTTTGAAACCATGCTTTGCCACTGTCCCACGGAAATTCCGGCGGAGAATGCCTTGAAAGCCGCCGGGATCCTGGCTGCCCGGGCGGGCATGGAAGGGATGATCGGCGGACAGGTGATGGATCTGGACTTTGAAACACGGCGTCCGGAGAAAGAGGAACTTTCCCAAATGGTCCATCTGAAAACCGGCTGTCTGCTGATGGCGGCCTGTGAGATGGGCTGCGCTCTGGCCGGTGCAGGAGAAGAAGAAATGAAAAAGGCCCGCCTGTATGGTGAAAAGCTGGGGCTGGCCTTCCAGATCCAGGACGATATTCTGGATGTGACGGGCAGCACCGAAAAGCTGGGCAAGCCGGTGGGCAGTGATGCGGAGAATCACAAAAACACCTTTGTCAGCTATTACGGATTGGAAGAATGCCGGCGTCTGGTGGAGGAAAACACCCGGCAGGCCGTGGAAGCGGTGTCCCTTTTGCCGGGAAGCGATTTCCTCACAGAGCTGGCCCGGAGCCTGCAAAAGCGGGATCATTAGGAGAAAAAGCTATGCTGCAAGATCTTTTGTCCAATCGAGTGCTCTGGACAGCCATTGTGGGCTGGTTTGCCGCTCAGGCCTTGAAAGTGGTCAGCGGCTTTGTGGTCAATCACAAGCTGGATTGGAACCTCTTTTTCGCCTCCGGCGGAATGCCTTCCAGCCACACCTCCACCGTGGTGGGCCTGACCACGGCGGTGGCTTTTGCCGAGGGACTGAATTCGGCGGCCTTTGCCATTGCCTTCGTCTTTTCTACTATCGTGATGTACGATGCCACCGGCGTGCGGTGGGAGACGGGTAAACAGGCTCGGGTGCTCAATTATATGATGGAAAATTGGCACCATAGCAAAACCCCGGAAGTATTTCAGGAAAATCTGAAGATTTTTGTGGGGCATACCCCTTTTCAAGTTTGGGCCGGGGCGCTGCTTGGCCTTTGCATCGGTATTCTGATGGTATAATAACTCTATGTGCGGCTTTGTGTCCCTTTGAGGGCGGGCTTTGTTTCGGGCCTGAAGTGTGCCGCAGGGAAGGATGGGACGATGGAGGAATATCCGCTGCTATCTCACATTATGTCACCCTATGATGTGGGAAAGCTCACCGAGGAACAGCTGGAAAATCTCTGCGCAGAGATCCGGTTTTTCCTCATCCGAAGCCTGTCCCTCACAGGAGGGCATCTGGCCTCCAATCTGGGGATTGTGGAGATCGCCACAGCCATTGACAGCGTGTTTCAGTCGCCGAAAGATAAGATCATCTACGATGTGGGCCACCAGTGCTATGTGCACAAGTTGCTCACCGGCCGGATGGATCAGTTTGCTTCGCTGCGTCAGCTGGATGGGCTCAGTGGTTTCCCCCGGCCTTGGGAAAGCCCTCACGATGCTTTCATCGGCGGCCATGCCTCCATGTCCATTTCGGCAGCTCTGGGCATGGCCCGGGCTCGCACATTGCGGGGCGAGGACCACAGTGTGGTCTGCGTCATCGGCGACGGCGCACTCACCGGCGGCATGGCCTATGAGGCCCTTAACGATGCGGGTCAGTCGGGCGAGCCGGTGATCGTGGTATACAATGACAACGAAATGTCCATCAGTCCCAATGTGGGAGCGGTGGCCAAGCGTTTGAGCAAGATCCGGCTCAAGCCTCAGTATATTGATCTGAAGCGGCGGATGAAGGCTTGCTTCCGCCGGTATAGCTGGGGTGAGGATGCCATTGCCAAGGTCTCGGCGGTGAAGCGGCGGGTGCGTTCCGTGGTACTGCGCCAGACCATCTTTGATCTGATGGGATTCACCTATCTGGGCCCGGCCGATGGCAATGATATCAAAACAGTGAAATATCTGCTCACCGAAGCCAAAAAGCTCCAAAGACCGGTGGTGCTCCATTTCAAAACGGTGAAGGGAAAGGGCTATGCCCCTTCCGAGCAGAACCCGGGGTATTTCCATGGAGTAGCTCCCTTTGATGTGGACACCGGTCTGCCCAAAAAGCAGGGCGGACAGAACTTTTCCTCGGTGATGGGCGCCGAACTCACCCAGTTGGGGGAGGAAGACCCCTCGGTCTGCGCCATTACCGCTGCCATGAAAAATGGCACCGGATTGAATGTTTTTGCTCAGAAATTCCCCCAGCGCTTTTGCGATGTGGGCATTGCGGAAGAGCACGCCATCACCATGAGCGGCGGCCTGGCCGCCGGGGGAATGAAGCCGGTGTGCTGTATTTATTCCACCTTCTTGCAGCGGGGCTATGACCAGCTGATCCACGATCTGGCCATCAGCCGTCTGCCAGTGGTCATCGGAGTGGACCGGGCCGGTCTGGTGGGAGAGGACGGGGAGACCCATCAAGGCCTGTTTGATGTGCCTTTCCTCCGCACCATTCCCCATTTGCAGGTGCTTTCTCCTTCTTCCTTCTCTGA
>JAHZHY010000150.1 GCA_019420045.1 Clostridiales bacterium | reverse complement strand
TAGCCTGCGCATCAGCGTATTCGGCCAATCCCATTCCCCTGCCATCGGCGTCACCATAGACGGTCTGCCCGCAGGGCTGAAAGTGGACATGGAGGAAGTGTCTGCCTTCCTGGCCCGCCGTGCTCCCGGCCAGGGGGCCTATGCCACCGCCCGGAAGGAAAGCGATGCGCCGGAAGTGCTTTCCGGCCTGGTGGACGGCTTCACCTGCGGCGCTCCCCTCTGCGCCGTGATCCACAACAAGGACACCCGTTCCAAAGACTACGAAGCCATGCGCCAGCTTCCCCGGCCCTCCCATGCCGACTATGCCGCCTATGTGAAATACGGCCAGTACCATGATATCCGGGGCGGCGGCCATTTTTCCGGCCGGCTCACCGCTCCATTGTGCTTTGCCGGTGCGGTAGCCATGCAGTTTCTCCGCCAAAAGGGTATTTTGGTGGGTGCACACATCTCTTCCATCGGAGAGGTGGAGGACACCCCCTTCTCCCCGGTGGACCTCACCGAAGAAGGGCTGCTCACCCCTTCCCGCCGCAGCTTCCCGGTGCTGTCCGAGGAAGCGGGAGAAAAAATGCTCTCCCTCATCGCCCAGGTGAAGAGCGAAGGGGACAGCATCGGCGGCACCATCCAGGGCGCTGCCATCGGCCTGCCCCCCGGCATGGGCGAGCCCATGTTCCAGGGGGTGGAAAACCTGCTGGCCGGGGCGCTGTTTGCCATTCCCGCCATGCGCGGAGTGGAGTTCGGTGCAGGCTTTGCCGCATCCCGAATGCGGGGCAGCCAGCACAACGACCCCTTTTACCGGGACGAACAGGACCGGGTGCGCACCCGCACCAACCGCCACGGCGGCGTGCTGGGGGGCATCACCTCGGGGATGCCCCTGCTCTTCCGCTGCGCCATCAAGCCCACCCCCTCCATCGCCCTTCCCCAGGAGACGGTGCGGCTTTCCGGCGGTGAGGACACCCTGCGCATCGAAGGCCGCCACGACCCCTGCATCCTCCCCCGGGCGGTGCCCTGTGTGGAGGCGGTGACCGCCCTGGTGCTCTGCGACCTGTGGCTTATGACTTACGGCAATCAGAAAATAGATGGAATGAAAGGATGAAACACCATGGAACTGACCGACCTGCGCGGCCGGATCGATGAGATCGATACAGAGCTTGCTCAACTTTTCAAACAGCGGATGGACATTGCCCGGCAGGTAGCCGAGCAAAAGGCCAAGACCGGCAAACAGGTGCTGGACCCCTCCCGGGAACGGCAGGTGCTCGCCCGGGTGTCCGACCTGGTGGGCGAGGACTACGAAAGCTATGCCCGGCTTTTGTGGAACACCCTGTTTGATGTGAGCCGCTCCAGTCAGCGGCGCGCCCTGGCCCAGGACACCCCGCTGAAAGAGCACATCGCCAAGGCCCTCCAGGACACCCCTGCCCTCTTCCCCAAAAAAGCGGTGGTGGCGGTGCAGGGCGTAGAGGGAGCCTATTCCCAGCAGGCCTGCGACAAGCTGTTCGCTCTGCCCTCCATCCTCTATTTCAACCAGTTTGAAGGGGTGTTCCAGGCGGTGGAAAAGGGTCTGTGCCCCTATGGCATCCTGCCCATCGAAAACAGCTCGGCCGGCTCTGTCACCCAGGTCTATGACCTGATGAAGCAGTATAACTTCCACATCGTCCGCTCCATCAAGCTGAAGGTGGACCACGCCCTGCTCGCGCCTCCCGGCGCCACCCTCGCGGACATCAAGGAAGTGTGCTCCCACAGCCAGGGCCTGAACCAGTGCACCCGCTTCCTCAAGGAGCATCCGGAAATCAAGATCACCGTCATGGAAAACACGGCGGCCGCCGCACGGTATGTGGCCGAAAGCGGCCGGAAGGACATCGCTGCCATCTCTTCTCTGAGCTGCGCCCGGCTCTATGGCCTGACCCCCATTCTGGAAAACTTCCAGGACAGCGACCACAACTACACCCGCTTCATCTGCATCGGCAAAAATCTGGAAATCTTCCCCGGCTCGGACAAGATCAGCCTGATGCTCACCCTGCCCCATGAACCCGGCTCCCTCCATGGGCTCATCGCCCGATTCGCCGCCCTGGGGCTCAACCTGACCAAGCTGGAAAGCCGCCCCATCCCCGGCAAGGATTTCCAGTTCATGTTCTATTTCGATTTCTCCGGCTCCTTCCAGGAGCAGGCCGTGCTGGATATGGTGAGCACTCTGTGCCGGGATCTGCCCTCCTGCACCTTCCTGGGCGCTTACAGCGAGGTGTTTTAACATGGCAGATTATGGCCTGATCGGAAACCCCTTGGGCCACAGTTTTTCCCCCCAGCTCCACCGGGCTCTGGGGGGATATGACTACGCCCTGTGGCCTTTGGAAGAGCCCCAGCTGGAACTCTTCCTCACCAAAAGGGAGTTTTCCGCCGTCAATGTGACCATTCCTTATAAAAAAGCCGTCATCCCCTATTGCGCCGCCCTCACAGAGGAAGCCCGGGCCATCGGCAGCGTCAACTGCCTGCGGAAAGAGCCGGACGGCACCCTTCTGGGCCACAACACCGACCTGTATGGCCTGTTGTACCTGGCCAGGCGGGCCGGGGTGCAGCTGAAAGGAAAAAAGGTGGCCATCCTGGGCAGTGGCGGCACCAGCCTGACGGCCCAGGCCGCAGCCAGAAAAGAAGGGGCCCGGGAAGTTCTGGTGGTCTCCCGCCGGGGAGAGCTGACCTATGAGCGGCTGCTGGAAGAGCACCGGGACACCGAAGTGCTCATCAACACC
>JAHZHY010000149.1:1206-2523 GCA_019420045.1 Clostridiales bacterium | reverse complement strand
GGCCCTGAGACATGGGGCGGAGAATTTGTACGACGGCTGGATGAAAAATCCCCGCTCGGCCATGCTCTCCTGCAACGACGGCTTCCGGCCGGTGACCTTCCTTGTGGAAGCTTTGGAGGAACAGGTATGAAATATGCCGCCTTTGATGTGGAAACCCCCAACAGCCAGAACCGGCGCATGAGCGCCGTGGGCGTCACCCTGCTGGATGAAACCGGCATCACGGAAAATTTCTCTTTTCTGGTCAATCCGGAGACCCATTTTGACCCTTTCAACATTTCCCTTACCGGCATCACCCCGGCCATGGTGAAAGACTCCCCCACCTTTCCCCAGCTGTGGGAGGAGCTGGAAGAGCTGCTTTCCGGCCGCACTTTGCTGGCCCACAATGCCCCCTTTGACCTGGGGGTTTTGTCCAAATGCCTTGCAGACTACGGCATCTCCTGGGGGCCGCTGGTGCCCTATCTGTGCACCTGCCGCATGAGCCGCCAGCTTCTGCCCCAGCTCCCCAATCACCGGCTGAACACCCTGGCCGATTATTTTGCCATTCCTCTGCGCCACCATGAGGCCGCCTCCGACAGCCAGGCCTGCGGAGAGATCTTCCTCCGCCATGTGCGTTCCGGCGCAGATCCCGCACCCTTTCTGCGGCTTTATGACCTGGAAAGGCGCCGCACCCTTCCCCGTAGCCGCTGGGCCTGAATCCCTTGTTTTCTGAAAGGATGGTCCTTGATGCATATCAAAAAAGAAATCAGCCCCAAAAAAGTACAACAGGACGCCGAAGAAAACTTCCGCAAGGGCTTTTATTGCTGCGAAGCCCTGATGTGTGCCATCCGGGACAATTTTGAGCTGGATGTGCCCCGGCAGGTTATCGCCATGGCCTCCGGCATGGCGGTGGGCGCCGGACAAGCCGGGTGCATGTGCGGCGCTTTCAACGGCGGCACAATGGCTCTGGGGCTGTTTTTCGGCCGCACCGAACCCCGTGGGCCGGAGGACCCGCAGTCGGTGAAATGTCTCCAGCTGACCCGGGAGCTGTACGACTGGTTCAAAGAGGCCAACGGCAAAAACACTCTTTGCTGCCGGGTTCTCACCCACCAGTTCACCCTGAGCCCGGAGGAACATGCCCGGCAATGCGTCTGGCTCACCGGTCTGTGTGCCCTGAAAACCGCCCAGATCATTGTGCGGGAACTGGGGCTTACCAATCTGGACGAGCAGCCCGCCCTGGACTGACAAAAAAGCCGCCTTTCAAGGCGGCTTTAATCATGTGGAAAAACTGATCTGGCTAGGGGGACATTTGCCCTACCCCTTATCAATTTGCAAAAAACG
>JAHZHY010000149.1:0-1145 GCA_019420045.1 Clostridiales bacterium | reverse complement strand
CCCTTGCAAAAACTCGAAAAAGTGGCCAGAGGCCACTTTTTCGACACGCTCGGTCTCAGCAGTGCCAGCGGTTCTTCCCCTGGGTGCGCCGACCGTATTCGATGGCTTCCGCCGGGCAATGGGCGATGCAAGCCATGCAGTGGATGCAGTTTCCCTGCCACTGGGGTTTTCCCTCCACCATGCGGATATTTCCCATGGGGCACAGGCGCTGACACAGGCCGCAGCTGACGCAGCCATGGGTGCGAAAGGCCTTGTCCTTGATGAAAAACCGGTACATCCCCTGATTGATAGCCCCGCTTTTCAGCCGGTCGAAAAAGGTGGAGCGTTTTTCCGGCAGCCCTTCCCCTTTCCCGATCAGCGCTGCCAGCTTGTCCGTCTGGGATTTGGCACGCTCCAGCATCTTGTCTCCTTCTTTCTGAGAAGGGGGCGAAAAGAGCACCAGGTAATTGTCGGGCATCACCACGCCGGCCGCGCCCTTGTACTCCCAGCCTTTTTCCTGGCAAAGTGTCCGAAGGCTCTCCCCTGCATTGCCGATCTCCCCGCCGCAGGTCAGGACAAAATAGGCCTGCCGGCTTCCCTCAAACCGGCTGCGGCGGAGGAAATCCACAAACACCCGGGGCGCCTGCCAGCCATAGGTGGGACAGACGAAGGCCCATGGGGTTTCCGACTGAAAAGCCCCATACTCCCCTTTTTTCATGGTGGGGACGATGTCCACCCATTCCTCCCCCAACTTCTCCCCCAGCCAACTGGCGCATTTCCGGCTGTTGCCGGTGCCTGTAAAATAAAGGATCATACTCCCAAAACTCCTTCCCTTGCTCTCCGCACAGAAAAAACGGCCCCCAAAGGGCCGTTTTTTTCATGGTATCGGCCTTTTTTCCCAGTATAATACACCGTTTTCCAAAGGGCAAGGCCCGTCAGGAATTGAGAAAAAAGACCCCGGCATTGAGATAGGCGGCAAACATCACCCACAAAAGATAGGGGATCTGAAGCCGGGCCGCTTTGATATCCACCTGGGAAAACAGGCGGATCATAACCAGGATTAGCCCCAGCATCACAAGCAGCCACAAAAGGGCCAACCCATAGCGGCCCAGGCCGAAAAAGAGGATGCTCCAGAAAAAGTTGAAACCCAGCTGCAAAAGGAACAC
>JAHZHY010000148.1 GCA_019420045.1 Clostridiales bacterium | reverse complement strand
TTCTCTTTTCAGGAGCTGGAGAGCTTTGACGGGACAGACCTGGTGCTGGGGGTGCGCGGCTCCGATGTGAAAATCAGAAAAGAAGGCTCCCATGGGGCCAGGGTGGATTTTATGGAGGATATGGGCAGCGAAATACTGCTTCACCTTTCTTTTGCGGGAGGGGAATTTGTGGCCAAGATTTCGCCGGAGGAAAAGCCCGACGCTTCGGAGGTGGCCTTTGATCTGGATATGGGAAAGATCCATCTGTTCGACAAACGCACGGGAAAGGCCCTGAAGCGGGGATGAGGACTTGTGTCCTCAGGCCGGAAAATGAAACGCAGACGATAAAATAAAATAACTGGATGAAAAAAATATTGCTATTTTCCAGAGAAAAAGTTATAGTAATCCATAAGAGGGGAGGGAACGAAATGAAATTGACCAAAAGCGAAATGGAGATCATGGAAGTTCTGTGGAAGAACGGGCCTTTGTCCAGGACGGGCATCCTGGAACATTCCAAGGAAAGAACATGGAAGGAAAGCTCAATCCACATTCTGCTCAACGGCATGCTGAGAAAAGGCGCCATTGAAATTGCAGGCTTTGAGAAAATGGGCAGCCACTATGGCAGAACCTATGCCGCGGCCCTGACCGAGCCGGAATATGCCGCGCAGCAGGTCCAGGCCATGGTGAAAGGGCAAAAACACAAAGAAGATACTGTGAAAACCATTATTTGTGCTCTTTTGAAAGAGGATGCCCTGTCCGGTGGCACTCTCCAGGAAATCGAAAAGGTGCTCCAGGATATAAAGAAACAGTAGAAAATGACGGTGGAGCACATTGATGTGGATGCTGAGCGGAAAACGGCAACAAAATCCACACAGGCCTTCCCGAAGGAACATATCTTACCCCAAATGAGGATGGTACATATACCTGCCACAGCGGAGAAGAGTCCGGCATCGTGGAAGACATCACCGTTGAACCCTTTGTCTCTTTGCCCATTGTGGAGTGATCTCCCGGGGAAAATCGTGTTTGCTTTTGTGCTGCTCTGGAAAACCAGGGCAGCGTTTTTTGGTGAAACCGACTGCCTTGCTGCGCCCGATTGCCACCCGGGGCCGATTATGATATGATGGCTTTATCAAGTGAGGAGGTGCCGTCATGCCCCTGCATATTGTGCGAAATGATATTACCACCATGAAAGTGGACGCCATTGTCAACGCCGCCAACGAAAGTCTGTTGGGCGGTGGGGGTGTGGATGGCGCCATCCACCGGGCCGCCGGGCCGGAGCTGCTGGCCCAGTGCCGCACTCTGGGCGGCTGCAAAACAGGACAGGCCAAATTGACCCTTGGCTACCGTCTGCCGGCGAAGTTCGTCATCCACACCGTAGGCCCCATCTGGCGGGGCGGCCGCCATGGAGAGCGGGAACTGCTGGTTTCGGCCTACCGTTCTTCTCTGGAACTGGCCCAGGCCCATGGGTGTGAAACGGTGGCCTTTCCGCTGATTTCTTCCGGGGTGTATGGCTATCCCAAGGACCAGGCCCTGAAGGTGGCGGTGGATACCATCGGGGATTTTCTGCTTTGCCACGATATGACGGTGTATCTGGTGATCTTTGACCGGGCCGCCTATACCATCGGCGGAAAGCTGTTTGCCGACATTGCCGCCTACATCGACGACCGGTATGTGGCAGCCCACACCGACAGCCGGGAGCTTCAGCGCCACCGGATGGCTATGGCCTCCATGCCCATGGAGGAGGAAGCGGCGATGCCTGCCGGGCTGGACGAGGCTTTGAGCAAACTGGACGAAAGCTTTTCCCAGATGCTGCTGCGGAAAATCGACGAGGCCGGTCTCACCGACGCCCAGTGCTATAAAAAGGCCAACATCGACCGCAAGCTCTTTTCCAAGATCCGCTCGGATGTTCACTATAAGCCCTCCAAGCCCACGGCCATGGCCTTTGCCGTTGCACTGGAACTGCCTCTGGACGAGGCCAGGGAGATGCTGGGCAAAGCGGGCTTTGCCTTCTCCCATGCCAGCAAGTTCGATATCATCGTGGAGTATTTCATCACCCGCCGGAACTACAATATCTTTGAGATCAACGAGGCCCTCTTCGCCTTCAACCAGAGTTTGCTGGGAGGGTGAATCCATTTGTCGCCTGCCAGGCGACCAGGAAATATAAAAATTCCCCTATACTGTGGTTGTAAACCAAACAACACAGCATAGGGGGATTTTTTATGAAGAAGAACTTGACAGAGCTTGTTTTTATTCTGGACCGCAGCGGCTCCATGCAGGGGCTGGAAGGGGACACCATCGGCGGCTTCAATGCCATGAT
>JAHZHY010000147.1 GCA_019420045.1 Clostridiales bacterium | reverse complement strand
GTGATCCATTCCTTCTGGATCTCATAGTTGTGGCGGCGCTTCATCCAGCCCACAACAGCTTCATAATATTCATCGGTCAAAAAGTCATAGCCAAAGACCAGGTTCTGCACTCTCTTCTGCAGAGCGGCCACAATGGGAGGGGCCACAGCGAAATCCATATCGGCGATCCACATGGGCAGCAGGTTTTCTGCCACGCCGCAGCCATAGAGGGCATCGGCCTTGTCCCACTTGGTGCAGCCCTGATTTTTACGATGAGGAGCGTTCTTAAAATCGTACATTTCTATCCCTTCCTTGTCTTTTATAGAGATTTCAAATAGGTGTTTAGCATCTAAAGATAGAATATCATTCCCCCATCAAAAGTCAATCTTTTTTTGCCTTTTCGTTTACAAACCGTCCACCCAGAGCGGGAAGAAAACATGGTATAATACAAATCATACAAATCACGGAAAAGGAGGGGGACTATGATCCCGCTTTTTACAGCCCAGGAGACCCGGCATCTGGAGCAGATGACCTACGAACGGGGCATTTCCTATTTGCAGATGATGGAGAACGCAGGAAGAGCTTGCTGTGAGACCCTCCAGGCCCAGTGGGGCGTGGGAGACAAGCGGGTGTGCGTCATCTGCGGCAAAGGGGGCAACGGAGGCGACGGTTTTGTGTTGGCCCGCCATCTTCAGCTGCGGGGAGCCATGCCTTTTGTACTATTGCTTCAGGAGCCCGCCCATCCCGATGCCCAGGAGATGTACCGGAGATTGGGCAGCATCCCGGTGTACCGGCTGCCCGTAGAGGAAACCGAACTGGAAAAGCTTCTGATGGGCAGTGATATCATCGTGGATGCCGTTTATGGCATTGGGATGCGGGGCCAGCTGCCGCCTGCGGTGGCCCATATCTTTTCCCTTTGTGAGAAAAGCCCGGCCCACAAAGCCGCCATCGACATTCCCAGCGGTGTGCGGGGAGACGACGGCAGCCGGGCAGAAGGGGCCTTCCAGGCCCAGGTGACCATCGCTCTGGGATGCTATAAAATCGGCCATTTCTCCCAGCCAGGCAGTGAAAATTGCGGCAAAGTGGTGCTGCGCAGCTTTGGAGAAGAGGAAGAGGACCGGGAAAACTGTGCCACCCGGGCTTTTACTGCGACGCCCCGGAGCTGTATCTCCCTTCTTCCGCCCCGGGACCCGGCAGGAAACAAAGGCACCTTTGGCACAGCCCTCAACATCGCCGGAAGCCGGGGTATGAGCGGCGCCGCCATTTTGTCCTCCAAGGGGGCGCTGCGCTGCGGTGTGGGACTTTTGCGCCTGGCCGTGCCCAAAAGCGTTCTGCCCATTGCCGCCGGAGCGATGGCCGAACCGGTGATGATGAGTCTGGAGGAGAGCCCGGAGGGACAAAGCATCTGGAATGAAGATCTGGCCCAGTGGAGCCAGAAGGCTTCGGCTATTTTGGTGGGATGCGGTCTGGGCACCGGGCTGGAAGGGGGTCAGCTGATGCAGAATCTGCTGACTTGCCGTAAAGCGCCGCTGATCGTGGATGCCGACGGTATCAATATTCTGGCAAAATGGCCTGAGCTGCTGGAAAAAGCGGGTGAAAATCTGCTGTTTACTCCCCATCCCTTGGAATTTTCCCGGCTCACCGGAAAAAGCGTGGGGGAGATCCAGCAGAACCGGGCGGCGGTGGCCTTGGAGTTTGCCCAAAAGACCGGGGCCGTGCTGCTGCTCAAGGGCAGCCGCACGGTGGTGGCCTCGCCGGATGGCCGGCTGTATGTGAACCGGACGGGGAACACCGGCCTTTCCAAAGGGGGAAGTGGGGATGTGCTTGCGGGGATGATCCTGTCCTTTGCCGCCCAGGGTGTGCCGTTGTTTGAAAGTGCGGTGCTGGGGAGTTGTCTCCACGGAACCTGCGCCGATATGCTGGCTCTGGAGCGGTCGGTTTACGGCATCCTGCCTTCCGATATCCCGGAGAACCTGCCTTTCCTTTTGAAGCGGCTGGAAAAGCCCGAGGAGATGCCTTTGGGTTAGAAGAGGGAGCTGCAAAGTAAAGAGAACAACGGGAACTTGCCCTTTTTGCTGAATGTAGAGGAAAAGTCTGCGGATGTTGCGTCCGCTCTTGACAGCAGCAGGGGAGAGGGGGTAGGCTCTTTTTGCGGCTGTGCCGCAGAAAGAGAGGAAATACCCATGAAATTATCGGAAAAACAAGGCGGCGTGCTGCTCATGCTGCTTTCGGCCCTGTTTTTTTCCGCCATGCAGGCGGCGGTCTCGTATTCCGGCAGCCGCATCCCGGTGATGGAGCAGGTTTTTTGCCGCAACCTGATCAGCCTGGTGGTGGCCTTTGTGCTCATCCGGAAAAACAAGCTATCTCTTTTCGGGGATAAAAGCGTGCAGCCTTTGCTCTTTGGCCGGTCCTTCTTTGGCTTTGTGGGAGTTATCTCCCTGTTCTATGCATCCAGCCATGCCCGTCAGGC
>JAHZHY010000146.1 GCA_019420045.1 Clostridiales bacterium | reverse complement strand
GGACGGGTGAAGGAAGCCCAGCAGGCTCTCTCCTCTCTCACAACAGCTGCTCCCTTCCAGGGCAAGCTGGTGGGCGCTCCCACTTTGCGATCTGGACAGCAGGTTTCCCAGGGCATGAGCCTGGGCAAGCTCATCGACGACCGCACTTTGACCCTGGCCGCCTATTATAGCTACGCCTATGAAAACCAGATCACTTCGGGGATGCGGGCTTTGATCTCCCTCCCCGACAGCATGACCCAGGTGGAAGGCACGGTGCAATCGGTGGATCACATCCGCAAAGTGCAGGACGGAGCGGTGCTCTTCCGGGCCAATATCACCCTCCAGAATCCGGGCACTCTGGTGGCTGGCACTGCGGCCGCCGCCAGCATCCCCACCGCCCAGGGGGAGATCATGCCCGCCGAAACCGGCACGCTGCAAAATGCCCGGGAAGAAGAGATCACCCTTCAGGGGGAGGGCAAGGTGACGGCCTCGTCCCTGATGGACTACGGCGAATATGCCGCCGGGCAGGCCCTGGTGCGGCTG
This sequence comes from Clostridiales bacterium, assembly GCA_019420045.1. Lineage (GTDB taxonomy): Bacteria > Bacillota > Clostridia > Oscillospirales > Butyricicoccaceae > Pseudobutyricicoccus. The sequence continues at coordinate 2,109 of JAHZHY010000146.1, read as the reverse complement.
GAAAATCCTTCGCTGCACACCGCCATTGAAAACGCCCAGAAGGCCTATGACCTGGCGGCCAAGAAGGCCGCCCAGTTGGAAGCCGACCTGGGCAGCCGGGAAGTGCGCACCGAGATCGGCGGCATGGTGTCTTCGGTGTCGGTACAGGTGGGGGACAACCTCACTGCCGCAGGCACGCCCCTGGTGGCCGTGTCCGACACCTCCTCTTTCCTGGTGGAAGCCAGCATCGACGAGCTGGATATCTCCAAGGTCTCTCTGGGGATGCCGGTGGAGGTAACTACCGGCGAGGGCACCCAGAGCGAAAACACCCTCAGCGGCACGCTGATCGAGGTGGCCATGGAAGCTAAGGTGGGAGAAGGCAGCACAGCCGCCACCTTCCCGGCCAAGATCGCTTTGGAGAACGATGGAAAACTGCTGCCCAATATGAGCGTCAGCTATAAGATCAACACCACTTTGGTGGAAGACGCTTTGCTCATCCCCTCCCAGGGCGTGATCTATCAGAATGGCGGCGTGTGCGCCTTTGTGCGGGAGGAGCCGGGGAAGGAGTATCCCAACCGGGCCCAGGATGTGCCCAAGGATACCGTGCCCAAGGGATTTGTTCCGGTGACCATTGAAATCGGCATTGCTGACGACAAAAACACCCAGGTGCTGGATGGCCTTTCCGAAGGGGAAGAGATCTATATGACCTCCCAGCCCCAGGAGGAAGAAGAGGAGACGGAGGGCATGGCCTTTGGCGTGGCCGCTCCCTTCGCCTGGGGGAGGTGACAGGATGCTCATTCGGTTGGAAAATATCCGCAAAGTCTATAACGAAAATAAGGAAAGCGAAGTGCGGGCCTTATGGGATGTGAATCTTTCCATTGACCACGGGGAGTTCACCGCAATTCTGGGCCAGTCCGGTTCGGGAAAATCCACCTTGATGAACATTTTAGGCTGTCTGGATACCCCCACCTATGGGGAATATTGGCTGGATGGGGAGAATGTATCCCTCATCCCGCCCCGGCGGCTTTCGGCCACCCGGAACAAAAACATCGGCTTTATCTTCCAGGGATTCAATCTGATTCCCGCCCTCACGGCCCTGGAAAATGTGGAGCTGCCCCTGATCTACCGGGGGATGAAGGCAGGGGAGCGGCGGCAGCTGGCCCTCAGCGCTTTGGAGGAAGTGGGGCTGGGGAAACGAGTGCATCACCGGCCGGTGGAGCTTTCCGGCGGCCAGCAGCAGCGGGTGGCCATCGCCCGGGCCATGGCGGCCCAGCCTCCCATCATCATGGCCGACGAGCCAACAGGCAACCTGGACACCAAGGCCGGAGCCGAAGTGATGGGCAAGCTATGCGCCCTCAATGACGAGGGAGCCACCATTCTGCTCATCACCCACGATATGCACCTGGCCTATCTGGCCAAACGGGTGGTGCGCATCATGGACGGCCAGGTGGTGGAGGATTCCATCACCCCTCAGGACAAGCGGGAGCCTTTGCTGCGGGAGGTGGGACGAGCATGAAATTTTTCCAGGCCTTTTCCATGGCCCTCAAATCCATATTGCAAAACAAAATGCGTTCCTTTCTCACCATGCTGGGCATCATCATCGGCGTGGGATCGGTGACCGCTCTGGTGTCGGTGATGCAGGGCACTCAGCGCCAGGTCATTGAAGAATACAAAAAGATGGGGGCCAACACCATCAGCGTCAGCTTTTATGAGGGGCGGGATATTTCCCGTGATCTGCGGGAGTTTTGCCAATCGGTGCCCCAGCTGATCGCCGGTGTGACCCCCAACACCAGCCAGAACCTGAAATGCCGGTATAAGAACAAAAACTGGAGCACCACCATCTATTTCGGCAACGAGGACTTCGGCCTGTGCCAGAACTACCAGCTGGAAAAGGGCCGGGAGCTGTCGTACAGCGACCTGTATAACCGGCTGCCGGTGTGCGTCATCGGCTCGGCGGTGCGCCAGCAGCTCTTCGGTCTGGAAGACCCCATCGGCAAACAGGTGCGGGTGGGAGGCGTCAGCTGCACGGTGGTGGGCCTTTACAAAGAACGGGCGGAGAGCAAACAGTGGAGCCAGGACGATGCAGTGCTGCTGCCTCAGACGGTGCAGCGGACCATCACCGGCTCGGGA
>JAHZHY010000145.1 GCA_019420045.1 Clostridiales bacterium | reverse complement strand
ATCAAAAAAGGTTTCCGGCGGCACCATCACCCCTTCCGGGCCTACATAAAGCCGCCTTTCCCCTGCTATTTCCCACAAAGTGGCTGCCTGAAAAAGCAGCTGTTTACTCTCCTCCATCCTTTTTCCCCTCCTGGGCTCCTCCAAAGATCATCTCTGCATAGGATACACCGTACACCTGCTCCATCCTTTGGATCACCGGCACATCGGGATAGGAAACGCCCCGTTCGTAATTGCCGATAGTGGAAACCCCCACCCCCAGCAGTTTTGCCGCCTCCTGACGGCTCAGGCCCTTGTTGATCCGGGCCGCACGCAATGTCAATGCCATCTGTTCCTCACTCCTTTTCTGATCTTGCATTTATTGTAATACGATTTAATCGTTTTGTCAACAATTAAATCGTATTTTTTCATTGTCCTCTTGCAGTTTATACGATAATATCGTATAATTGCACCAAGGGGTTGATTGTATGAACGATCTGGGCAATAAAAAAATCATGGGTGAAAACATCAAACGGCAAATGGCCCGGCTGGGTGTCAGCCGCAAGGAGATCGCCAGCGCTTTGCAGGTGCCCTATTCCACCGTGTGCGAGTGGATCAGCGGCAATGCCTATCCCCGCATTGACAAAATCCAGCTGCTGGCCCAATATTTCGGCATTACCAAAGCCCAGCTGGTGGAGGCCCCGGGGCAGGTTCCCCTGCCGGACGATCCACCGGTGCGGGATGTGGCCCAAAAGCTGTCGGAAACCCTGGCCATGCTGGAGGAGGCCGGAGATGGTCTGATGTTCGATGGGGAGCCATTGGACGAGGAGACCCGCCAGCTGCTGCGGGCCAGCCTGGAAAATCAGCTGGAAATGACCAAACGCCTGGCCAAGCAGAAATTCACCCCCAAGAAATACCGAAAAGAATAGGAAACAGGCGCGGAAGCCATGCTCCGCGCCTGTTTTTTATTTTTTCCCTGTCAGTTTGTCTCCGCTTTCTTCCACACCGGTATGGAGTGCCGCGATGATATTTTTTAAAAATTCTGGTACGGGCGCCCCCATCTCTCCCACATTTTCCACAATGCTTCCCATTTCGGTAAGGATATACCACACCAGCACCACCGGACACAATAGCACGGTATAGGTAAAAGGCAAACCCAAAGGCAGATTTTTCAGCACCAGTCCCAGGAGAAAATCTGCTAAAGCGGCCACAATCACCGCCAGAATGCTGCCAACCTTGTGCCACAGGCCCTCCCGGGCCTTCTGGCTTTGCCAGTCTCCATTTTTAGCCGCAAGGGCGCTGCCGGTAAGGTAGTCGATGCCCATACTCACGGCATAGAGCACCACCAGCCAGCCCATCCAGCCCAAAAATGCCGAAAGAGCCGCCATCAAAGCGGTGGCCGTCTTTTTCACTTCCAACAGTTTGTCCATCATCCATTATCCCTCCTTTTTGCAAAGCAGTCCCGCCCTGTCCATCCACACAATGGTCTGAAGGTGCAGACCGGGCAGGGTCACTGAGTTGTCCTCATTGGTGTCGATCACGCCCTGAGATATTGCCTTGCTCACCGAGCTTCTGGCCCAAACCGGCATTTCTTCCAGCCAATGATAAGTGGTTTTTGCCCATGCAGGCAGTTCCATTTTCCATTCCTCCTCTTGTAGTCTGTTTTGAAAATCTGCCCATGCTTCCGGCTGCTCCACAAAGGGGGCCGGGCAGTTTTTTCCCGTCACATCGTAATGACGCAGCACATTCTCCGGCCCCAGGCCGTATTTCTCCATGAGCGAACGGGTGAGCAAAGCGGCCCGCTCCACTGTCTGGGGAAGAAAAACATATCCCCCTTCCCCTTTCCGGCTGCACAGTTCGATACCGATGCTGTTATGGTTGCGGCAATGGGGATGGCAGTAGCTTTTGGCCCCGCAGTGATGGGCGGTATCCCCCTCCCCTACGCTTTGCCACACTTCTTTTTCATCCACAAAATAATGGGCCGATGTGTGTCCCCCGTTTTCTCTTGCAAAATAGGCGGCATTGCCCCGGGCGGTATCCCCATCGTTGGCCGTATAATGAATGACCAGAAAGCGAACAGGCTCTTTTCGGCCCCGGGTATAATTTTCCGGTGCACAGGCCTTATACTGTATGTCCATTTTCTCCTCCTTTCCAGGCCAGTTCTCTTCCCTCCTTTCTCCGGCCCTTTCCTTTACCATACTCTTTCCCCCTGGTCTTTTCCGTCTTTTTGCACGCAAAAAAAGGACCCTTTCGGGTCCTTTGAGCATGTCGAACAAGTGGCCGGAGGCCACTTTTTCGAGTTTTTGCAAGGGGCTGCATGCACGCCTTTGGCGCACACTGGCCCCTTGAGAAGTGCAAAAAGCCACGCACAGG
>JAHZHY010000144.1:3789-4168 GCA_019420045.1 Clostridiales bacterium | reverse complement strand
GCACACTTGCCCCTTGAGAAGTGCAAAAAGCCACGCACAGGTCGCGGCTTTTTGCGAATCAATAAGGCATGGGGTAAATAGCCTTTTCCCACTATATAGGTTTTTCAGCAGTCTGTTTTTATATGTTATCCTTTGCCTTCCCGGCGCAGTTTATCCAGTATCACCTGATCGGCAGGACAGAAGGCATAATTTTCAATCTCTTGCGGAGTGATCCACCGCAGGTCCTGATGCTCCAGCTTTTGGGGAATTCCCCGAACAATGGAAGCGTGAAACAAGGTAAGATGCACCGTGAGATCGGTATATTCGTGGGTCACCTCCAAAAAGACATCCCCCACCTGGATTTCCACATCCAGCTCCTCCCGGCACTCCCGGACAAGAG
>JAHZHY010000144.1:0-3779 GCA_019420045.1 Clostridiales bacterium | reverse complement strand
GGGTCACCCCGCCCATTCTTTTTTGCGCAGGCCGGTTGTATCGGCCCGGGCCAAGAATATTTGCCTGCGGGGTCACCCCGCGTTTTATTTCTGCGCCAGACGGCAGAGCACGGCCGCCGACTGGGCCCGGGTGGCGTTGCCCTGGGGAGCCAGCATATCGCCCTCCATGCCGCCCACAATGCCCTGGCCCACGGCCCATTCCATGGCCTCTTCCGCCCAGGAGGCCACCTGACCGGCATCGGCAAAGCCCTCCAGGCTGCCGCCTTCGGCTCCCTGATGGAACCGATAGAGCATCACGGCCAGCTGCTGACGGGAAATGGGCTCATTGGGCCGGAAGGAACCGTCCTCATAGCCCTGGGTCACGCCCTGCTGGGCGCCCCACTGCACTGCTTCAAAGTACCAGCTGATCTCTGCCACATCGGAAAAATCCCCCTGCCCGGCAACTTCCGGGCATCCGGCCTGGTTATAGAGGATCTGCATCAGCTGGGCCCGGGTCAGGGTCTGGTTCGGTGCAAAATCGCCGTTTTCCATCCCTTCCATCCAGCCCATGCGCCACACAAAGCGCACATCCTCCTGGAACCAATCGGCGCTGCTCACATCCAGGAAGGGCGTCTCGTGGGAAAGCTGGTCAAAGAGCATCACATAATCGCCGCCCTGTTCCAGCCGCAGCTCCACCTTTCCGTCCTCCGGCACCAAGGCAGACTGCTGGAACACCAGCATTTTGCCCTTTCCCGGGCCACAGAGGCTGTTTTCCTCATAGCGGTACAGGTTCAGGTATTGGCCCTTCTGCTCCGGGAGGGAGAGCAGCACCGTCACGGGATAGCCGAATTCTTCCTGATTGCTAAGAGAAAGGGTGCGGCTATCCAGCCCGGCGCTCAGGCCCTCCACCTTCTCCTGGGGCACGGCGTCCCCGTCCAGCACGCCCCGGGCGGTCAGCGGCGACAGCTCGGCGTCCTTGGGCACATCCTTGCCGTCAATGCGCAAGGTCACATCGCCGGTCCTGACTTCCAGCTTTACATCCCGCCCGGCCAGGGCTTCCAGGGTCTTTGCATCCACCTGCTGCCCCTGGGAAAGGGTGGTTTTCACCGTGCTGCCCTCCGGGGCGTTTTTCACCTGCTGCTCCAGGGAGGGGGGCAGGGGATCTCCGCCGCCGCTGTCGGGGTAAATTTTCTGCACTGTCACGGGAACATAAAGTCTGGGATTATCTCCCGCATCGTCAGAATTGAGAGCAATATAAAGAAGCTCCGCCCGATCCACATTGTCCACCGGCAGTGTAAAGACCCATGTGCCGTCCGCCTGTTGCTGGGCCTTGCAGAAAATATGTCCTATGTCAGCAGTATACAAGGTGGTGGTGGTGTTCACCGTTTCCTCGGGGATCTCCAGGTGCACCGGCTGGGAGGTGATTTCCCCATTGCTGACCTGGTCCATATGGAAAGTGATGGTCCGATCCACTTTCAGCCCAGAGGGATCGCCCACAAAAAACAGGAAGCCGGCCGTTTTCGCAGGCATGGTCTCCGGCGTGCCGTCCGCCAGGGTGTAGGTGATCTCCGGCGTCAGATACTGGGCCCCCTTCCAGTTCCGGTTCGCATCCTTTAGCTTCACCTGGAAGGAGAAGGTGTTTCCGCTGCATTGAACATCCGTGGCCTCAACAAAACTCAACTCTGAAGTATACTCAGACAGCTTAATTTCAGAGATTTTTTTCAGCTCCACCTGCTCACCGTCCGTTCTCTGGATGGTGCCGGTGACGGTGACCGGTTCATTTTTTCCCTCGGTCGTATCGATGATGAGAAAATCCTCCTGATAATCCAGGGAAACCTGATAAAGGCTGTCCTGGCGCAGGTTCACCATCGCCTGCAAAATATAGTGGAACTTCTGGCTGTTTTCCTTCGTCCCCTTTCCAGAAATGGTCAGGGCCAGATCCTCCTCTTCCAGGGGCTGATACAGCCGCTTTGCAAACTTCACTTCGATGGATTGGGCCGATGCAAATTGCGCGCTTACCCCCTCCAGTTTGACGGCGCTGATCTCTACGGACTGATGAAATGTGATCTGACTATTTTCCTGGCCGTTTCCCGATTCCAGTTCCGCCAGCTGGCCGATCGCCTTGAAATCGCTGTCCGGCACCGGAACTGTCTCCCCTTCCGGGTCGGCTTTCAGCACCGGACTTTCCCAGGCGGGGGCTTTCTGTGCCACCAGCCAGGCGAAGTGATTTCCATCCTGATTCATCCTTTCCAGAAAGCCCTCCAGAGGCTGAAGGTCTGTGATCTGGTTATCGCTGAGGTCCAGATAAGTCAGGTTTGTAAGACCCTCCAGGGGCTTCAGGTCTGTGATCTGGTTGCCGCTCAGGTCCAGGCTTTTCAGATTCACTGCATATTGCAGTCCTTCCAGGCTCTGGATGGTCTTTTGGCTTTCTTCCAGGCCGTCGCTGCAAAGGCCTTTTTTGGAAATCTCACCCGGATCATTCATGCCCGGGCCCTGGCTGGAAACGGGCGTTTGGTTCAGTTCCGAAGCATCGGCCCCTGTCAGCAGTTTCATATCTTCCGCACTGATGGGGTCTGTGGCCTGGCGCTGGGGGTCTGCGGGGTTCAGTTCATTCAATTTGGCATTGATCAGCGCCTGCAGCGCCCTATCGGGAACCACATCATGTAAATTCTCTCCCCCTGCCTCTACCCGGGGCATCAGGGGCAGGAGCATGGCCGCCGCCAGCACACCGGCCAGAGCCCGGCTGAAAGATCGTTTCCTCTTTTTCATCTGGTCTACCTCCTTTGTTTCTCCATTCCATTCCTTCTATCTTTTTATGATATCCTCCCTTTCTCCCCCCTGTCAACCTCCATTCCGGGCCGATTTTTTCCTATACGGCCCCAAAAAGAAAAAGCTCCGGGAAACTGCTTCCCGGAGCTGAGCGTGTGGGCAAAGTGGCAAAAGCCACTTTTCCGAATTTTTGCAAGGGGCTGCATGCACGCCTTTGGCGTACACTTGCCCCTTGAGAAGTGCAAAAAGCGGCGCACAGGTCACCGTTTTTTGCAGATTGATGAGGGGTAGGGCAAGCAATTTTTTTCGCCAACAGGTTCCTCGGGCACCCCGCTAGCGTCCCACGGCGGCGGCCAGCACCTGTTTGGCGATGTTTCCCGCCACCTGACTGCCGCTTCCCCCGTTTTCCACCAGCACGATGAAGGCCAGGGGCTGCTCTTCGCTCTGGAGAAAACCGGTGAACCAGGCGTTGGGGGTTTTGTCCCCGCCCACCTGGGCTGTGCCCGACTTGGCGCACAGGCCCAGGCCTTCCAGTTTTCCCTCGCCGTAGTTGTTGAGCACATTGTCCCGCATCATGGAAGAAAGGGTGGCGGCGGTGTCTCCGTCGATCAGCTCCCCGGTCTGCTTATTGCCCAAAGCGTCCAGCAATCCGCCGCCGTCCAGCACCAGCTGAGGCAGCGCGGCCTTGCCGCCGTTGGCCACCGCCCCCATAAAGGTCATCATGGCGCAGGGGTTTAAAAGGTCCTCGTCCTGGCCGATGCCCGCCCAGGCCAGGCTCCCCTTGTCTTTGTCGTCAAAATCAAAGGAGCCCTTGGCGGTGTCGATGCCGCTGACTGAAATGGAATCCATCAGCCCGGCCTTTTCGGTGACTTCCTCCATGGTATCGGCCCCCAGCTCGGAGGCCAGCTGACCATAGACGCAGTTGCAGGAGACGGTGAATGCCTTGCCGATGGTCAGATCACCGTGGGCCTTGGGGCAGGTGATTTTGGCCCCGCCGATGACCGTTTCCCCATCGCAATGGAAGGTGCGGT
>JAHZHY010000143.1 GCA_019420045.1 Clostridiales bacterium | reverse complement strand
AGAGGGCGTAGATCCCCCGGCTCAGCTCGGTGGGGTAATAGGCCGCCCACAGCTCAAACCAGATGGAAGCCACATCCTCCACAAACTGGCGGAAATCGGAAATCTGCTCGTTGAGGGGCAGAGCCGCCTGATCCCGCACGGCGATGATGGCAGCGCCGCTGGCCTTTTCCGGGTTGACCTGACCCAGGGCGGCGTCGCCTGCGCCAGCCAGATCTCTCGTCTGCTGCACCAGCTCCTGGGCCAGGGCCTGGGCGTCGGGGGACATGGGCGCCGCCCCCAGATAGCTGACGATATCGGTGACGGCGTTGGCCTGCATATCCCGCACCTTGATGGCCGCCCCCACCTCTTCCAGGGCTTCCTTGTTCAGCACCTTGTCGGCGTTATAGACCAGCCGGGAAAAGGCGGTCATTTTGGCGTTCATCAGGCGGCGGGCCAGCATTTTGTTGGTTTCGATCTGGTTGGGGATGAGGGGAGTGACCTCCCCATCCCCCCGGGACGAGCCACGGCGGCCCATCCAGCGGAAAGCGGCAATGGGATAGAGGCTCAGCCCACGGCCGCCGCCATAAAGGCGCACCGGCTTCTGGTAGAGCACATCCCGGGTGCCCCGGGTGCAGCAGACCACCCCGTCCTCATCCCGCCAGAAAGCCAGAAGAGTGGTGCACAGCTGTTCTTCCTCCCGGGTGTCACTGTGCTCCCATTCCTCTTCCCGCTCCTGCCGGTCCGTGGGGCCGTCGTCGGGGACGATGGACTGGACCTCTTCCTCCCCCAGACCATACCGCCGGGCGGCCTTCCGCACCTCTCCCACCGTCTGGCGGCGGGCGATGATCAAATAGGGCTGCTTCTGCACATCGGGGCAGGTCTCGTCCCCCAGATACAGGTCGCAGGTGTCCACCACCTGGGCCTGGCAGTCCCCGTCGTGAAAATAAAGGTAGCTGTCCCCGGCGATGCAGGCGTTTTTCACCACTTCCCAGCACAGCTTGTCCATTTTCAGCCGCTCCCACTGGCGGGCGGCATAGGCGGTGAGCTTCTGGCAGATCTGGGCGGCCCCAGGGCCCAGAGCACCGGCGTGCTCCATGGGCGCATACTGGATGCTCATGGTGTTCATGCAGACGCTTGCCACCTTGTGCTCCACCACCGGCTGGATGAAGTTATAAAAAGGCAGGGCCTCCCCGCCGCTTTCCACGCCATACCACTGTTCCCCCCGGAAGAACCGGTGGGCCTTTTTGGTCTTTTCATAAAGGCCCCGCATCCGGTGGTGCTCATCCCCCCGGGTGTACCAGCGCCACAGAAGAGCGGCGGTGATTTTTTCGCTTTTTCCCATTTATTCCACCCTTTCCTGACGCCGGCCGGTGCCGTCATAGCGGTCGATGTTCCGCAGAATGCGGCCCAGGCGTCCTTTTTCCTTTTCTTCCGGGGACTGGCTCTTTTCCAGCCTGCCCTCCCTTGCGAGACGGCTGCCCTCTATCAGCCCCAGCCGGTAGCAGAACAAAGCCCCCAGGGCGCCCAGCAGGACGCCCCAAAGCAAACAGAATGTCATCATCCTTTCACCTCCCTATTTTTGCAGCTGCTGCATCTGCCAGGCCCGGCGCATCTGGTTGATCTGGTCCTGGTTGAAGCCCAGGGAAATATAGCCGGAGAAGTCCCCGTACTGGGCCAGGATCTTAGCCACCGCCAGCTGACGGTTGAAGGCGTCCTGCTGCTGGTCGGCGGCTTCCTTCTGGGCGGCCAGCTGCTGCTCACGGAGCTGCTGCTGGTTTTTCCATTCCTGCTGGCTGTTTTCCCAGGCCTGCTGGTTCTTTTCGGCCTGCTGCTGGGAGAGTTTGTACTCCCATTCCTGCTGGTTCTGAAGAAAATCCGGATACCCCTGGGCCAGGCTCAGAAGAATGTCCGCCTGGGCCTGAGCCGCTTGCAGTTCGCCCTGCTGATACAGCTCATTGATCCGGTTATTCAGGCCCTGTAATGCTTCCTGCCTTGCCAGCTCACCCTCCAACACATTCTGCTGGTACTGGTTGCTCTGGCTGGCGGCGGTGCTCTCGGCGGCCCCCTGGCCGGTGATGCCCAGCTTGGCCATGGTCTCGGGCAGGGCCTGCTTTTCCTTCATGTAGTTGATGTAGGTCTGCTTTGCCAGGGCGTCATAGTCGGCCTGGATCTGGGGCCGCTGGCTTTCCAGCTGGCTGGCTCCGGTCCGGGCCGCCAGGCGGTAGGCCTCGGCGGCGGCATTGGCCGCGTCCATATACTGATTGCGCACCGGCGCGTAGCTGTTGGGCAGATACTGGCTGCCGTCCACGCCGCCGCTGTAACCATAGGCCGCCCGGATGTTCTCGGCCGCCTGGTGGGCGGCGTCCATCCCGATACGGTCTCCGGCGGCGTTGGCCGCCTCCCAGGCGCTTTTGGCCGCCTGGATCTGCTGATAGGAGCTGGGGCTGCTTTGCTTGATATAGGCGTCGTCAAAACTGCCCAATTTCTGATATGCCATGGGTTTCCTCCTTTGTTTTCAATGGGTGTAAAGAGTTTTCATTTTACAGGGGTGCTTCCAGCAGATGCCCTTCCATATCCACCACGAAGGCATCTCCCGGCAGGGTGAAGGCCGGGCGCATCCCGCAGATGGTGATGGCTGTTTTGGATGCAAAAGCGCCGGTTTCGTCCACCGTCCAGAACTGGCTTGTGCCCTGGGTGTCGGGAGACCGGGTG
>JAHZHY010000142.1:1621-7099 GCA_019420045.1 Clostridiales bacterium | reverse complement strand
CCCTCACCGGCTGGCAGGCCGGGGTGCGCACCGACAGTCAGCACACCGTGGCCCGGGTGCGTTTTCTGGAAAACGCCCGGCTGAAAGAGGAGCTGGAAAAGGGAAAGATCGTGGTGGTAGCCGGTTTTCAGGGCCTGGATGAACAAGGGGACATCACCACCATCGGCCGGGGTGGTTCGGACACCACGGCGGTGGCCCTGGCCGCTGCACTGGGGGCAGAAAAATGTATCATTTATACCGATGTGGATGGGGTCTATACCGCCGATCCCCGGATGGTGGAAGGGGCCCGGAAACTGGATGACATCACCTATGACGAAATGCTGGAACTGGCGTCTATGGGAGCCCAGGTGCTCCACAACCGGTCGGTGGAAATGGCCAAACGCCATGGCGTGCCCCTGGAGGTGCGCTCCAGCTTTACCGATGCGCCGGGAACGGTAGTAAAGGAGGAGACCATGGAACGGAGAACAGTCAGCGGCATTGCCCGGGACCTGGATGTGGCGGTCATCAGTCTGACCGGCACTGCCGATGTGCCCGGCATTGCCTATCAGATTTTTGACCGGCTGGCCAAGGAAAAGATCAGCGTGGATATGATCGTCCAGTCTGCCGGGGAAAACGGGTGCAAACACATTTGCTTCACTGTGGAGAAGCGCCAGGGAGAGCGGGCGCTGGCCATCATCCGGGAGCAGAAGGATGTGGAATATGCCAGTCTGTCCATGGACCCGGAGGTGAGCAAGATCTCCATTGTGGGAGCTGGTATGGCAGGCGGCAGCGGTGTGGCTTCTGATATGTTCCAGGCTTTGTATGAAGCGGGGATCAATATTATGTTCATCGCCACCAGTGAGATCAAGGTGTCGGTGATCATCAAAAGCCAGGATACCCAGCGGGCCATGCAAGCGCTGCATGATAAATTTTTTGGTGAAAAGGACGGCATGGCCCGCTAACGGGCCCACAGGCCCGCGCCCATTGGGCGTAGGATCCCTCCGGCTGCCGAAAAACTCATTTGGTTAAAGAGGAACTGTTTGACCTATCCTTATCAATTTGTAAAAACCGGCGACCTGTGCGTCGGTTTTTACACTTCTCAAGGGGCCAGTGTGCGCCGAAGGCGTGCATGCAGACCCTTGCAAAAACTCGAAAAAGTGACTTTCGCCACTTTTTCGACACACTTTCCCCGGAGGGATTTGTGTCCTTCCGGGGCTTTTTTATCCTGGGATAAAAAGAAAATGTGAAATTTGTCGAAATTCCCAGGGCAAACGGTTATTTTTTTCCGGTCTTTCTGTTATAATGAGGGATACCGGGGAAAGAATCTCTGAGAAGTGGAATAAATTAGGAGAAACAATGGAGGAAAGAGGCATGAACAAACAGCCGGAAGGACGCAAAGGGCAGGATGGACGGGGAGCCCCCGCCTGGCGCGGCAAGGGAGGAAATAAAGGCCGTCCCTTCCGTGGAGGGCCGAAAGCCCCCGCCGGTGCCTCCGATGAGAATATGCTGGAGGGGCGCAACGCCGTCACCGAGGCCCTGCGTAGCGGCCGGGAAATCGACAAGATCTATTTTGCTCAAGGAGCCATCGGAACCCTGGGCCATCTGGTGGCACAGGCCCGGAAGCAGGGCATCACCGCCCAGGAAATCGACCGCCGGAAGCTGGATGCCATGAGCATCACCGGCTCCCATCAGGGCATCATCGCCTTGTGTGCCGCGGTGCCCTATCGCAGCGTGGAGGATATGCTGGCTCTGGCCCGGGAGCGGGGAGAGGACCCGCTGCTGGTGCTGTGCGACGGCATCACCGATCCCCACAATCTGGGAGCGATCATCCGTACCGCCGAGGTGGCTGGCGCCCATGGGGTCATCATTCCCCGCCGGCGCAGCGCCACACTGAACAGCGCCTGCGCCAAAGCAGCAGCCGGAGCTCTGGAGTATTTGCCGGTGGCCAAGGTCAACAATCTGCCTTCGGTGATCTCCCGGTTGAAGGAAGAGGGGATTTTCCTTTTTGCCGCCGATATGGACGGGGATCGGACCCTGTATGAAGCCGATTGGAAAGGGCCTGCTGCCATTGTCATCGGCAGCGAGGGGGAAGGCATTTCTGCCTTGGTGAAGAAAGAATGTGATTATGTGGTGCGGATCCCCCAGAAAGGGCGGATCACATCCCTCAATGCCTCCAATGCCGCCGCAATCCTGCTGTATGAAGCGGTGCGGCAGCGGATGGAGCAGACAAGGAGCGAAGTGTGAGCTGGAAACCGGAAGATGAAGAGTATTCGGTAGACGAGATCATTGCCGAATTTAAAAATGCCCAGCTACGGGAGCCAAAGGAGCGGGAAGCAGATGCTCCTGCGTTTGATGAGGATACCTTGCAGAAAGAGGAGGTCCCGGCTCCCATTCCCATGCCTTCTCGGGAAAAGAAGCCCCAGTTGGAGCCGATGGAAGAGGAGCGCGGGGAAGACAAAGAAAACGAAACAAAAGAAGAGGCCGAAGTCGCTGAAGAGAAAGAAGAACCGGAGAAAAAAGCCCCTTCCATTCCGCCCCTTCAGCCAGGGGAGAGCCGGGTGATCGACATCACCAGCCGGGTGGCGGCCAAGGTGCAGCAGGAGGAAAAGAGCGGGAAGGCTTCTCGCTCTGGGGAGAGAAAACCCTCCGGCCCTCCGGCGCACCAAATGGAAGAGCCGCCGGAAGCGGCAAAGAAGAAAAAGCCTCAGCACCAGGAGAAAGATGTTCCGGAGGAAGAACAGCATGTGCCGCCGGAAAAAGGTAAGGAGAAGCATTCTTTCTTCAAAGGCCGGAGGAAAAAGCTGCCGGAAGAGCCGGAGTACCCGGAATATGGAGATTATGAAGACTTCGAATATGAGGAGGAGCAGCCCAAAGAGCCGATTCCCTATGATTTCCTCTTTGCCGCCGATCTGGAGGATCTGCCCAAAACCCTGACAAACCTGGGGAAAAAACTGCGCCGGCTGCGGCTGCGGTCGGTGCTGGCTTTCTTTTTCTGGCTGTTGGGATTGGGTGTCACCGCTTTGCCCGATCTGGCCCTTCCCATCCCGGAAGCCTATTCTTTTGCTACGGTACCTCGTTTTTATTTTATCGCCCTGTGTGTGCTGTTGGTCTTTTCCATGGCAGCCGCCGGAGATGTGGTTTTTGCCGGACTTTACCGGCTGTGCCGTCTGCGCCCCACATTGGACTCGGCGGTGCTGCTTTCTGCCCTGGCGGCCCTGGCCCATGGCCTGTGGAGCATCGGGCAAAAAGATGCTGCCATGCCCTATATCTGCGTGGCGCAGGGAGCGCTGTTTTTTGCCATCATCAGCAAACGGGGACGGCTTTTGATGCTGCGCCGCACCTATAAGGCCGCCAGCCTGAGCACCGATCCGGCCGCCGTGTGCACCAAGGAAAACCGGAAAGAGCGTACTTTGGTTTATAAAGTCAAAGGAGCCAGGGAGGCCGACCTGTCCCAGGTGGAGTCCCCTGATGCCACCATGGCCTTTTCCCGCATCTATGCCCCACTGGCCATCGTGGCCGTTCTGGCCCTTTCGGTGATGGCCTCTTTCGGCACCGGAGCACCGCAGCAGTTTTTCCCTGCTTTGGCGGCGATCAGCGCTATGCTGGCTCCTGTGGGACTGCTTTTGTCCACTGCAACGCCGGGAGTGCGCATCTCCAAAAAATTGTTTACCGGCGGTTCCGCCTTGCTCAGTGCCCGCAGCGCCAGAGAACTGGCTTGGGGTGAGCTGGCTGTGATCACCGATAGCGACATTTTCCCGCCGGGCAGCGTGGCCATCAGCGGCATGAAAATCGCCCGGAGCATGAGCATGGAAAAGGTGGTGGCCTTTGCCGCCGGTGCCCTGCGGGCCGTGGGAGGCGGCGTCAGCCATGCCTTTCTGGAGTTTGCCAAGCAGCAATATATCTTTGTGCCGGAGCCTGCCCGGGTGCAATATTTTGAAACCGGAGGCATCTCGGCCCAGATCGGCCCGGACAGTGTTTTGTGCGGCACGGCCAGCTTCCTGATGCGCATGGGCATCCATGTCAGCGAAGGCCGCAGCATCAAAAGCGGTGTCTTTGTGGCGGTGAATGGGGCCTTTGCCGGGGTGTTTGCCTTGAAGTACAGCACCCCGCCCCAGAGCTATTCCGCCTTCCGGGTGCTGCGGGTGGGGCGGCTGCGTCCTCTGCTGGCTACCCGGGATTTCAATGTGACCCCTCTGATGGTGGAGGACAAATTCGATCTCCGTCCTGGCCGCACCGATTTTCCCGATGTGGAGGAGCGGGTGGCCCTGGCCCGGGAAGAGGGCCGGGGCAAGGGAAGACCCCTGGCGCTTTTGTCACGAAATACCATGCTGAGTTTTTGCGAATGTGTTACAGGAGCCCGGCGTCTTCATCGGGCCGTCCGCTTCAATCTGACGGTGTCCCTTCTGTGCGCCGTCATTGGCATCGCATTGATGTATTATCTGTCCAGCACAGGCAATCTTCACGCCGCAGGGCCCTGGAATGTGCTTTTGTACCTGATTTTGTGGTATATTCCTGTGTGGCTCTACAGCTCCCTTTTGTCCAGATATTAAAAAATTTGCTCTATTTTTATGTGAAAATGCCCAAAGAAATTCATTGTAAAAGTGTTAAATATACTGTATAATGACTAACAGAAGCAGTTCATATTCACATAAAGGAGAGATTCAATCATGGCCTACACAACTGAAAAAATCAGGAATATCTGCCTGCTGGGACACGGCGGGGATGGCAAAACCTCCTTGGTGGAGAGCCTGTTGTATATGACCGGGAACACCGACCGCCTGGGCAAGATCGCCGACGGCACCACGGTGTGCGATTACGACCCGGAAGAGATAAAGCGGAAGATCTCCATTCAGACCACACTGGTCACTCTGGAGACCCAGGGCTACAAGCTGAATATTCTGGATACCCCGGGTTATTTCGACTTTGCCGGAGAAGTGGCCCAGGCCCTCCGCGTGGCCGGCTGCGGCCTGATCGTGGTCTCCGCCAAGGACGGCGTCAATGTGGGCACCGAAAAAGCCTGGCGTATGGTTCGCGGCAAGAAGCTGCCCAGCTTCTTCTATGTGTCCAAGATCGACGAGGAAAACGCCAACTTCGACAATGTGTACGAGAACCTGCGCGGCCAGTTCGGCAACAGCGTCGCTCCCTTTGTGTTCCCCTTCTTTGAAGAGGGCAACCGTCCCGCAGGCGTTATCAATATCGTTACCCGCAAGGCCTATAAAGCGGAAAATGGCAAGATCGTGGAAGTCCAGCTGCCCAAGGAAAAGATGGACAAAGTGGACCGTCTCCGTGATTCCCTGGTGGAAAGCGTTGCCACCAATTCCGAAGAGATGATGGAAAAATACTTCGCCGGTGAGGAGTTCACCGAAGAAGAGCTGATCCACGGCCTGCATCAGGGCGTGCTGGAAGGCGCCATCACTCCGGTGTGCTGCGGCAGTGCGTTCACCGGCGTGGGTTCTTTGCAGCTGATCAAGACCCTGATCGACTACGCTCCCATCCCCT
>JAHZHY010000142.1:0-1544 GCA_019420045.1 Clostridiales bacterium | reverse complement strand
GGCGTGGACGAAAACGGCGAAGAGACCGAAGTGAAGTTCGACGAAAACGGCAAGCCTCTGGCCATCGTCTTTAAGACCATTGCCGACCAGTATGGCCGCTTCTCCTTCTTCAAAGTGGTCTCCGGCAAGATCACAGCCGATATGCAGCTGAAGAACCAGCGCACCGGCACCATGGAAAAGATGGGCCATATCTATACCGTCAACGGCAAGAAGAATACCGAAGTGAAGGAAGTCTGCTGCGGCGATTTCGCGGCGGTTTCCAAATTGGTTGACACCAAGACCGGCGACACTCTGGCCGATCCTTCGGTGAATATCACACTGGACGGCATTGATTTTGCCGAACCCTGCTATTCCCAGGCCATCACCCCCAAGGTGAAGGGCACCGAAGATAAGCTGGCCGCTGGCCTGAACAAGCTGCGGGACGAAGACCCGGCCTTTATTGTGCAGAACAACACCGAGACCCATCAGATGGTCATTTCCGGCGCCGGCGATATCCATCTGGATGTGATCTGCTCCAAGCTGAAGAGCAAGTTCGGCGTGGAAGTGGACCTCCAGGACCCCAAGGTGCCTTATCGTGAGAAGATCCGCAAGTCTGTGAGCGTGGAAGGCAAGCATAAGAAACAGTCCGGCGGCCATGGCCAGTATGGTCATGTCAAGATGACCTTTGAGCCTTATGCCGAGGGCGATTATCTCTTTGAAGAGCGCACCTTCGGCGGCAGCGTGCCGAAGAACTTCCATCCCGCTGTGGATAAGGGCATCAAGGAAGCCATGGAGCACGGCGTTCTGGCCGGATATCCCCTGGTGGGACTCCATGCCATCCTCACCGATGGTTCCTACCACGATGTGGACAGCAACGAGCTTTCCTTTAAGATGGCGGCTCGTCTGGCTTACAAGGCCGGTATTCCCCAGGCCAATCCCTGCATCCTGGAGCCTATGGGCATGATGAAGGTCTATGTGCCCGACAGCTGCATGGGCGATGTGATCGGCGATCTGAACAAGCGCCGGGGCCGCATCCTGGGCATGAACCCCACCGAAGGCGGCGAGCAGGAAGTGGTGGCCGAAGTGCCCATGGCGGAAGTCGGCTCCTATGCCATTACCCTCCGCTCCATCACCCAGGGCCGGGGCTGGTTTACTTACAAGTTTGAGCGCTACGAGGAAGCTCCTCCTGCGGTACAGCAGAAGGTCATCGAAGAGAGCAAGTTTGTGGACACCGAAGACTAAGATCGGTATCGCAAGCGTCATAAAGTGAAAAAGGGCCGGGAGAATTTTCTTCCGGCCCTTACTGCGTGGCAAAATTGATTGGACGAAGATTGCTTGTCTTGTTCCCTGTGGATTTGCAAAAAGCCGCGGCCTGTGTGGCGGGGGCCTCTCTTTGCCCCGGCAGGTTGGATCGGACTTGGCTAAGAAAGTATGCCTGTGGGAGGAATGGGAGCGGCGGTTCGCCGCCAGACCCTTGCAAAACTGGAAAGCGGCGAAAACCACTTTTTCGAAGTGAATTGTCAAACTAAGTGCAACAGGAGTTGAGCTCGAAGTCCCATAATTCC
>JAHZHY010000141.1:1468-2281 GCA_019420045.1 Clostridiales bacterium | reverse complement strand
CTCAATGGCATGCTGAAAAAGGGCGCTATTGAAATTGCAGGTTTCGAGAAAACGGGGAGCCACTATGGGAGAACCTATGCGGCAGCCTTTACTGAGCCGGAATATGCTGCCCAGCAGGTTCGGGTTATGGTGAACGGACAAAAGCATAGAGAAGACGCTGTGAAAACCATCATCTGTGCCCTGCTGAAAGATGATAATCTGTCTGACGGCACCCTTCAGGAGATCGAAAAAGTGTTGAAGGATATAAGGAGAGAATAGGAAAATGAGCGGAAATGACTATATGGTGGAGCGCACCTGGTTTAATGAGTTCTCTTTTTTAAATGCAATTATTTTTTTCAGCTTTTTTTCGTTCATTCTTTTTTTCCTTTGCCGGAAAACATCCTGGATGGAGCGCATGGGACTGCGTCCTTTTTGGATGTTTGTATGTTTGGCCATTGTGCGGCTGCTTTTGCCTGTTGAAATGCCTTTTACCCAGGTTGTGGGTTCGTGGACGCTTTTGCCGACAATGCGAAGATTTTTGAAGCATTCTCTGTTCCGCTGGCAAGGGCATGATGTGACTATTTTTGAGGTGCTGATTGCTGTCTGGATTGTAGGAGCGAGTATTTTGATTTTCCGGTTCATCTGGCAATGGATCGCTTACATCAAACGCACTTCCCGATATCCCCAAGCACCAGAAGAAATGCTGGAAGATGCGAAAGCGTGGATACCGGATTTTTGGGGACAGGTGCGTTTGGTGGAGGCAGGTTCGATTCCACATTTCAGCGGCTTTTTTCGGCCGGTGATTTTTTTGCCGATGATGGATTATGAGATCCA
>JAHZHY010000141.1:0-1458 GCA_019420045.1 Clostridiales bacterium | reverse complement strand
CTTCTCCATGAATGGCAGCATTTTCGCAATCGGGATCAGTGGAGCAAGCTGGTTGGTTACCTGCTTTGCTGCCTTTTTTGGTGGAATCCCTTCATCTGGCTTCTCAAAAGAAAGATGGATCAGCTGCTGGAACTTCGCTGTGATTATGCTGTGTTGGAAAAGCTGGAAAAGGAAGAATGTGCGGATTACTATGCTGTGCTCTTGAAGATGTATCAATCCATGCAGAAGCAGAAAGGGTTTGAGTCGGAAGGTGTCCCTGCTTTGATTGGAGATCATAACCATAATATCATTCTCCAGCGGTTTCAGATGGGACTGAGCTTTTTGGAGATGCAAAAGCCCAACAAAGTGTTGAGCATGGTTTTCAGCGGGATAGTGGTGGCGGCTTTCTGTGTTTCCTATGGGATATTTTTTCAGCCGCAAGGTCTTCCGCCAATGGCATACGATGGGAAGGGTAAAATCGACGACGGTGAGATATTCAGTGAATTTCCGGAGGGCAGTTATTTGACGCCCAATGAAGATGGAAGTTATACACTGCATTTTGGCGGTATGGAAACAAATGTGCCAGATATTACGGAAGACCCAGTGGCATCTTTGCCCATTGTGGAGTAAGATCTTTAGGAAGTGAGAAAGTATATAAATTAAAAAGCTGGCTGTCTGCTTTATGCAGGCAGCCAGCTTTTTTACAATTCTCAGCTCTCCGAAAAGCAGCTTCAGGGATTCTGCCCGATGTGATCTGTTTTGAAGTAGGCCGGCATTGTGTGTCTGTCCAGGATGAACGCCTGGCCGATATTCTTCCCTTATCACAACTATCTAAAAAGAAGAATAAAATAGCGACATGGTGTTTGATTCCATGTCGCTATAATGCTTAGATCAATCATTGTCGTCGCTAAAAAAATCGCTATCCAATCGTTTGATTTGATATACCGCTTCCGTGGATACACCAAGGTTATATTCAATCATCAGTTTGGCTAATGATTCACCATCAACCAGTACGACCTTCGTTGTGTGCTGCTTTTTGGCATACTCGCGGGCCTCTTTGGTGAATTGTGCGGTAGTGATAAACAATCCTTTGTTGGCTCCTTGGCCAGCCAGTGCTCCCACAAATTTTTGGATTTCAGGCCTTCCAATGGAGGTTGTACGATCCCATCGCTTTGCCTGGATGTAAATCAGGCTGAATCCCAATTTGTCTTCCCGAATGATGCCGTCAATTCCTTCATCTCCGGTCTGGCCAACAACAAGTCCTGCATTCTCAACAGAGCCGCCATACCCCATATTTTCCAACAACTGAACGACCATCTTTTCGAAAAAAGCAGGGGACTGCTTCATGATTTCGGTAAGCAAATCGTCGGCCAGCGCATGATTGATCTTTTGATAGGCAAGATCAAATGTATCCTGTGGCGATTGTCCATCCTGACTATCGGTCGCAATATGCTTGGTAGGCTTGGGTTCCGCATGCAT
>JAHZHY010000014.1:1801-5273 GCA_019420045.1 Clostridiales bacterium | reverse complement strand
GGCCGCGCCCAACAGTCCGGCAACGTGCATGTCATGGCCACAGGCGTGCATTTTTCCCGGGCACTGGGAGGCATAGGGAAGACCGGTGTCCTCAGTGAGGGGCAGAGCATCCATGTCTCCCCGGAGAAGGATGCTTTTGCCACCTTCTTTGCCGATATAGCCCAGCACGCCGCTCTGGCCGCAGGGACGGAAACGGACGCCCATTTTCTTCAGTTCTTCCTGCACTTTGGCAGCGGTTTTGGGCAATTCCAGCCCCAGTTCGGGATTTTCATGAAAATACCGGCGCCAGCCGATGATCTCTTGCTCCATGGCCTGGGCTTCCTGCAAAAGGCTCATAATTAACACTCCTTTTTGGATTATTTTCTTATTTTATTCCACATTGTTTAAATAGGAAAGGGCGATCTGCACATAGGCGGCAGTACCATAGACAAAGCAGTTTTCGTCAAAAACCACTTTGGGATGGTGGCCGGGATAGGCCTGGCCTTCCGGGCTGGTGCTGCCAAGGGAGAGCATGGCCGAGGGGATGCGCTGGGTGACGAAGGAAAAGTCCTCGCTGCCCATGGCCTTGCCGGTCTGGAGAGGCACCAGATCGATTTCCGGCAGATCCTTTGTCAGCAGATCCTGGAGCTTCTGGCAGAAGTCCGGGTCGCTCTTGGTGCTGGGAGCACTTTGGCCGATATACCACTCGGCCTGGCAGCGATAGAGCTCGGCCACCTGGTGCATGGCCTTCTGGAGCCGGTCCAGCAGCCAGGTCCGCTCTTCTTCATCAAAGGTGCGGATGGTGCCCATCACCTGGCACTCGTTGGGGATGATGTTGTAGGTAGAACCGGCATGGAGGGCGCAGATGTTCACCACAGTGGGCTTCTGGGGATCGATCTCATAACGGGCAATGTCCTCAAAGGCGCCGATGAGCTTGACGGCGGCATAGATGGGGCTGATGCTGTCTTGGGGAGAAGCCCCGTGACCGCCCTTGCCGGTGAGGGTCACCCGGAAGCCGTCGCTGGAAGCCATGCAGTTGCCGCTTTTGATGGCCAGCTGGCCGGTTTGCAGACGGTCGGCGGCGATGTGGATGGCGATGGCCCGCTCCGGTTTGGGATCTTCCAGGCATCCGGCGGCGATCATATCCCGGGCGCCGGTGAGCCCTTCTTCATCGGGCTGGAACATGAGAATGGCAAGGCCAGGCAGTTCGCTTTCATGTTCCTTCAGAATTTTGGCTGCGCCCAGAAGCATTGCGGTGTGGGTGTCGTGGCCGCAGGAGTGCATGGCTCCGGGGCACTGGGAGGCAAAGGGCAGGCCGGTTTTCTCCTCCATGGGCAGTGCGTCCATGTCGGCCCGCATCAATATGCTGTGGCCGCCCTTTTTGCCGATATAGGCCATAAAGGCGTTGGGGATCACTTCCCGGTATTCCACGCCCCACTCATCCAGCTTCTGCCGCACCAGAGCGGCGGTCTGGGGCAGGTTTTGCCCGATCTCCGGATGCTGGTGGATCTGCCGCCGCCAGGCGATGATTTCCTGTTCGATGGCACGGGCTTCCTCAAATGCGTTCATAACATCTCCTCCTTTTGCGGATACACTTTTCTATTTTTCAGAAAGAATCTCCAGAATGGTCTCTTCGGTATGGGTCATGCCGGGACAGGCAATGCGTCCCATGTTCTGCATTGTTTTTTCCGGGGTGCTGCCCAGGATGCTGTGGCGGCTGTCCACGGCCAGGGACTGAAGGGCCAGACGGCTCATATCCCAGGCGCACTGCACACCGGCTCTGGCTTTGAGGGCACAGCCCTGGTTTCCACCGTGGCAGATCATGCCGGTGAGGGAAGCGGCCATGTTCTGTACCGCCAGGACGATTTGCTCGTCGCTTCCCCCGAAGAGCAGCACCAGGCCGCAGGCCGTACCGGTGCCGCCGGCCAGAGCACAGCCGCACAGGGCGGACAGGCGGCCGGAATATTCCTTGATGTAAATGGTCACAAGACAGCTGAGGGCCAGGGCGCGCAACAAGTCTTCCCGGCGGGCATTTTCCTTTTGAGCCGCACCCAGCAGGGGCATGGTGGCCAGAATGCCGTGGCTGCCGCTACCGGTCAGGCTCATGGCCGGGGCCGAGGCTCCACGCACCCGGGCTTCGATGGCGCCGCAGGCCAGGTAAGTCATTTCATCCAGGATGCTTTCCCGGTTTCCTGCCAGCACCTTAGTCAAAGGCAACTTGTTTTCCTGTTCTCCCGCCTGCAAAAGTGCCTGGTTCATGGCTAGGGCATCCTCCAGAAAGCGGAATTCTTCTATGGGAGCCTGACGCACATACTGGCACAGCTCCTTCAGTGTATAGCCGCAGATCTCCTGGCAGGGGTCCTGCTGCTGGGGAGAGGGAGGGTCGTTTTTCAGCACAACGCCGTCTTTTTCCAGATAGGTCAGGCCGGTATGGGTGTTTTCCAGCCGGGCCACGCCCCGGTGGCCGCCTCCTTCCACCCGGGCTTCGATGAAGATCTCCGGGGCCAGGCGGCACATTTCCACTGTGACGGCTC
This sequence comes from Clostridiales bacterium, assembly GCA_019420045.1. Lineage (GTDB taxonomy): Bacteria > Bacillota > Clostridia > Oscillospirales > Butyricicoccaceae > Pseudobutyricicoccus. The sequence goes on along the minus strand of JAHZHY010000014.1, from coordinate 2,760 downwards.
CTTGCTCCAGAAGGGCCTGGGCCTGTGCATGGACGCCTTCCGGCAGGTTTTCCAAAGCGGCCAGGCCTTTTTCGGCATCCCCTCCCAAGGCTCCCAGGGCCGCTGCCCAGGCGCAGCCCTCTTCTTCTGTGCCGGGAATGGCGCAGGTAAAGGCGTTTTTATAGATGCCGGAGTTGACACCCAGCCAGATCTTTTCTACCTGGGGCACCTGGGCTCGGGCCAGAGCGCAGGCATAGGCGATGGCACCTGGTTCGGTGACGCCATAGGCCGGGGCCATATCCTGATAAATCAGTTGGGCCAGCTGTTTCATAAAAGTTCTCCTATAAATTCAGTGTGTGGACAAATCCCATTTCCCATGATACACCTCCAGGGAAAAAGGTTCAACCGATTGGGGAAATTTATCTGGGATATCCCAGAAGATCCCGGAGCGCCGGGGTGATGGCTGCGTCGCACTGGGCCGGGGAAAGACCCTGGTCTTTCAGCTGCTGCCGCTGCTCTTTCAGCTGCCGGTAGGCTTCCAGCATCTGTTCCTCCCGATAAAGGAGAGCCACAGCTTTGCCTTCCAGATCCTCCTCCCGGGCCAGCTGGGAGGGGAGAAAGGCGGAGTCGATCCACGCCGATACACCGTAGTGCCCGGCCACCTCGAAAAGGGCCTTTTCCAGCTGGGGAAGGTCCTTTTGATCGATAGGCGGGGAGAGGGCCAGCTTTTTCACACCTTGTTGCACCATTTCGCAGAAGGCCGCCGCCATGCCCAGCTGAAAGGAAAGCAGGTCAAACTCTTTGTAAGACGATGTCATACTTCATTCCTCCTTGAGTGATTATGAATAAAAGAAGGGGGATTCATCAATGAAAACGATTGGACAGATCAATAAAACTGTGGTATCTTGTAGTCACAGCAGCGAGACAGGAACGGGAGCCTGTTTCTCAAAACTCCATCATTTAAATGGCAAAACCCAGGG
>JAHZHY010000014.1:0-1791 GCA_019420045.1 Clostridiales bacterium | reverse complement strand
CTGGGTTTTGTGTTTTGTTATGCTTCTTTGGTGGCGGCGCACACTGTGCCGGTGGCAGCATCCAGCGTGACGCAGGAACCGCTCTTCAAAAGGGCGGTGGCGTTGACAGCACCCACCACGGCAGGGATGTCCAGGGCCAGCGCCGAAGTGGCGGCATGGGAATCCAGCCCTCCCTGCTCGGTGATCAGACCGGAGAGACGGCGGATGGCGGGCATCATTTCGTTGGTGGTATAGGGGACAGCCAGGATGTCACCGTTGGAGACGCTTTTCAGCGCTTCCTGGGCATCTTTGCACACCACCACAGGGCCGGTGACGCATTTCCGGGTGACGCCGGTGCCCGAAAGCAGCAGATCGCCGATGACTTCCACTTTCAAAAGGTTAGTGGTGCCTGAGACACCCAAAGGCAGACCGGCGGTGAGCACCACCATGTCGCCGTTTTTCACAAGCCCGGCCTTCCGGGCGGCTTCCACCGCACCGGCAAAGAGGGCATCGGTGCTGTCGGCTTCCGGAACCACCAGGGGGCAGACACCCCACACCAGGCTGAGCCGCCGCTGGCTGCGCACACTGTTGGTGCAGCAGATGATGGGCACCGGGGGACGGAACCGGGAGATCATCCGGGCGGTGCGGCCCGACTTGGACACTGGGATGATGGCGGCGCAATGGAGGCTGGTGGCCGTGGTGCAGGTGGCATAGGAAATGGAGCTGGTGACGCTGGGCACCGCCGAGGGGGCCTCTTCCCGCAGCCGGTTCTGATAGTTGATGTTTTCTTCGGTAGAAAGGGCGATGGCCGCCATGGCTTCCACAGCCTCCACCGGATACAGGCCAGCCGCTGTTTCACCGGAGAGCATGACAGCGCCGGTGCCATCATAGACGGCATTGGCCACATCGGAAACTTCCGCTCGGGTGGGGCGGGGATTTTTCATCATGGAATCCAGCATCTGGGTGGCGGTGATGACGATTTTCCCCTGGCTGTTGGCCTTTTTGATCATCATCTTCTGGATGGGGGGCAGTTTGTCAAAGGGGATCTCCACTCCCATGTCGCCCCGGGCCACCATGACGCCGTCGGACACAGCCAGGATCTCATCGATGTTTTCCAGGCCTTCGGCGTTTTCGATTTTGGAGATGATCTGGATGTCGCTCCCGGCCTGGCGGAGGATGCGGCGCACCTGCATCACATCATCGGCCCGGCGGACAAAGGAAGCGGCGATATAGTCATAATCGTTCTTGACGGCGAAGAGCAGATCTTCTTCGTCCTTTTTGGACAGATAGGGCATGGAAAAGCGCACGCCGGGCAGGTTGACACCTTTTCGGTCAGAAACCGTGCCGCCGTTAAGTACCCGGCAGACGATATCGGTGTTTTCCACTTTTTCCACCGTCAGGCCGATGAGGCCATCGTCCAGCAAAATGGTGCAGCCGGGCTGCACATCTTCATACAGGCGCTCATAGGAGATACCGCAGCCTGTTTCATCACCGGGTTCATCGGTGCAGCGCAGAGTGAACAGCTGGCCTTTTTCCAGCTGCACTTTTTTATTGGCAAATGTCTTGAGACGGATCTCCGGGCCTTTGGTGTCCAGAAGGGCGGCTACCGGCAGGGAAAGCTCCCGGCGCAGGGCGTCGAAGCGGTCAAACCGCTCCTGCTGCTCTTCATGGGTGCCGTGGGAGAAATTGAATCGGGCCACATTCATGCCCGCCTCCATCATCCGGCGCAGGATGGCCGGATCGTCACAGGCGGGGCCCAGGGTGCAGACAATTTTTGTTTTTCGCATGATCTTTTCCTCTTCTTTCTTTCCG